>NZ_JAAGPO010000255.1:0-12194 GCF_017104825.1 Burkholderia sp. Ac-20345
ACGAGAGTTCATTCTATCGTACTTACTATTGGTTTTGACTAAATGCTCCACCAGCACCCACGACATCCACGATATGTCACCCTCTTTCCCTACACGCCGCTCTTCCGATCCCGGCGCATCCCCCGCGCTGCCCTGCGCGCCGCTCGTGGCCGCGACCGGCACGGCGGCGGGCGGCGGCGCATAACGATCGGCCGCGCCGCGCAGCGCCAGCGCGCGATCGCGCACGGGCTGCAGCTGCAGATCGGCACTCGACATCGCGTACGACGTGCCGCGCGTCGTGTCATATACGGCCTTCAGCAGATGCACTTCGTCCTTGCGCCACGTGAGCCAATGGCGCTGGCTGTCCTGCCAGCCGCGCTTCGCGTCGGCCGGTGCATCCTTCAACAGGCGCTGGTACGCGCCGTCCATCACGGCCTGCCACTGCTGCTGCGCTTCGCCCATGCACTGGATCTGGCCGGCCGGCGACGACCGGTCGCGCCGCGCGAGGCATTGCCGCATCGCGACGTCGATCGGGTCGGCCGCCGCGACTTCCGCATGTGCGACACCCACGCCCGCCAGCCCGGCCGACCCTGCCGCCCAGACGACGAGCGCGGCCAGCGCCGCACGCATCGCCTGGATTCGTCCGTGCGTCGCCATCAGTCGCGCACGCAGTCGACGAAGTACTCGACGCGGCCGTTCACCTCTTCCGCGACGAGGCCGTGGATGTCGGTGTGGAAGCCCGGGAAGCGCTCGTTGAAGTCGCGCGCGAACCGCAGGTAGTTCATGATCGTCTTGTTGAAGCGCTCGCCCGGGATCAGCAGCGGAATGCCCGGCGGGTACGGCGTGAGGAGGATGCTCGTCACGCGGCCTTCGAGCTCGTCGAGCGGCACGCGGTCGATCTTGCGGTGCGCAAGCTTCGCGAACGCGTCCGACGGCTTCATCGCCGGTTCCATGTCCGACAGGTACATCTCCGTCGTCAGGCGGGCGATGTCGTTCGCGCGATACACGTCGTGGATCTGCGTGCACAGGTCGCGCAGGCCGACGCGCTCGTAGCGCGGATGCTGCGCGACGAATTCCGGCAGCACGCGCCACAGCGGCTGGTTGTTGTCGTAGTCGTCCTTGAACTGCTGCAGCTCGGTCACCATCGAGTTCCAGCGGCCCTTCGTGATGCCGATCGTGAACATGATGAAGAACGAGTACAGGCCGGTCTTCTCGACGATGATCCCGTGCTCGGCCAGGTACTTCGTGACGATCGCGGCCGGAATGCCGGTTTCGCCGAACTCGCCGTCGACGTCGAGCCCCGGCGTGATGATCGTCGCCTTGATCGGGTCGAGCATGTTGAAGCCTTCCGCCAGCGGGCCGAAGCCGTGCCAGTGGTCGTTCGGCTTCAGCATCCAGTCCTCGCGCGAACCGATGCCTTCCTCGGACAGGTTGTCCGGGCCCCATACGCTGAAGAACCAGTCGTCGCCGTATTCGGCGTCGACCTTGCGCATCGCGCGGCGGAAATCGATCGCCTCGGCGATCGATTCCTCGACGAGCGCGGTGCCGCCCGGCGGCTCCATCATCGCGGCCGCGACGTCGCACGACGCGATGATCGCGTACTGCGGGCTCGTCGACGTGTGCATCAGGTACGCCTCGTTGAAGCGGTGCTTGTCGAACGTGCGGTTCTCCGAATCCTGCACGACGATCTGCGATGCCTGCGAGATGCCCGCGAGCAGCTTGTGCGTCGAGTGCGTCGCGAACACGAGCGCGCCGGTGCGCGGACGGCCGTCGCCGATCGCGTGCATGTCGCGGTAGAAGTCGTGGAACGTCGCGTGCGGCAGCCACGCTTCGTCGAAGTGCAGCGTGTCGAGCAGGTCGCCGAGCAGGTCCTTGATCATCTCGACGTTGTAGACGACGCCGTCGTACGTGCTCTGCGTGATCGTCAGGATCCGCGGCTTCATGTCCGGGTTCTCGCGCATCGCTTCGCGTGCGAACGGGTTCGCCTCGATCTTCTTGCGGATGTTCTCCGGCTTGAATTCGTCGCGCGGGATCGGCCCGATGATGCCGAAATGGTTACGCGTCGGCGTGAGGAACACGGGGATCGCGCCCGTCATCGTGATCGCGTGCAGGATCGACTTGTGGCAGTTGCGGTCGACCAGCACGATGTCGCCCGGTGCAACCGTCGCGTGCCAGACGATCTTGTTCGACGTCGACGTGCCGTTGGTCACGAAGAACAGGTGGTCCGCGCTGAAGATGCGCGCCGCGTTGCGCTCGGACGCCGCGACCGGGCCCGTGTGGTCGAGCAGCTGGCCGAGTTCGTCCACCGCGTTGCAGACGTCCGCGCGCAGCATGTTCTCGCCGAAGAACTGGTGGAACATCTGGCCGAGCGGGTTCTTCAGGAACGCGACGCCGCCCGAGTGGCCCGGGCAGTGCCACGAGTACGAGCCTTCGTCCGCGTACTTCACCAGTTCCTTGAAGAACGGCGGCGCGAGCGAGTCGAGATAGACCTTCGCCTCGCGGATGATGTGGCGCGCCACGAACTCCGGCGTGTCCTCGAACATGTGGATGAAGCCGTGCAGCTCGCGCAGGATGTCGTTCGGCAGATGCCGCGACGTACGCGTCTCGCCGTACAGGAAGATCGGGATATCCGCGTTGCGGCGGCGCACTTCGGTGACGAACGCGCGCAGCTCGATGATCGCGGTCGCGAGCTCGGGCAACTCGCCGTCCTGGCCGGTTTCGCCGAGCATGAGTTCGTCGTCGTCGATCGACAGGATGAAGCACGACGCGCGGCTCGACTGCTGCGCGAACGACGTCAGATCACCGTAGCTCGTGAGACCGAGGACTTCGACGCCCTCCTTCTCGATCGCTTCGGCCAACGCCCGGATGCCGGAGCCCGAGATGTTCTCGGAGCGGAAATCTTCGTCGATGATGACGACGGGGAAACGAAACTTCATGGGCGATTCTCCAAAAAGAACGACCGCGGCGCGTCACGCGCAGCGGTCACCCGGAAACTGGTGAGACGTTATGCAACCAGATCAGGTTTTCGGCAGCGTGACACCACGCTGCCCCTGATACTTGCCGCCGCGATCCGCGTACGACACGTCGCACACTTCGTCGCTCTCGAAGAAGAGCACCTGCGCGACGCCTTCGTTCGCGTAGATCTTCGCGGGCAGCGGCGTGGTATTCGAGAATTCCAGCGTGACGTAGCCTTCCCACTCGGGTTCGAACGGCGTCACGTTGACGATGATCCCGCAGCGCGCATAGGTCGACTTGCCGAGGCAGACGGTCAGCACGGTGCGCGGGATGCGGAAATATTCGACGGTGCGGGCCAGCGCGAACGAGTTCGGCGGGATGATGCACACGTCGCCCTTGAAATCGACAAACGAACCCTCGTCGAAGTTCTTCGGATCGACGATCGTCGAGTTGATGTTCGTGAAGATCTTGAATTCGTCCGCGCAGCGGATGTCGTAGCCGTAGCTCGACGTGCCGTAGCTGACGATCCGGCGGCCGTCCTCGGACGCGCGAACCTGATCGGGCACGAACGGCTCGATCATCTTGTGCTCTTCGGCCATGCGCCGAATCCATTTGTCGGACTTGATGCTCATGCCTGCCTCCGCCGGACCGTCCCAAGGAGGCTGGCCGTCCCCTCGGGGGACAGCGAACGAAGTGAGCGTTGGGGTCGTTTCATATCTGGGCGCCTGGAAACGCTGCGTGACAGTCGGTGAGGGCCGCTCGCGCGAGGCAGCGGCCAGGAAAGGCGCACATTTTACGCGATCATCGGCCCGCGCACGCGGCGGCCGTCAACGGATCACGCCGCAGGCGAGCGCGGGCCCCGCGCCATGCTGCGGAAACGCGGGATCGCTCGCGTCGCGGTGCACCAGCGCCGCCCGGTTCATCGCCGAGCGCACGCCATCGAGGGCCAGATCGGGCGCGACGATGAAGCCGGCCGCGACGCCGTTCGCATCCGCGTGGATGTTGCCGAGATCGCCGGCGACGCGAGCGCCCGCGCGCAGCCGGTCGGCGGCCGGCGCGAACACCTGGCCGGCGCTCGAGCCGTCGCCCGCGTTGCAGTCGCCGCGTTCGTGTACCTGTAACGCGTGATCGCTGTTCGGCGGCAGGCCGGCCAGGTTGTAGGTAACCTGTACGCCGTCCGGACGCTCGACGAACGTCACCGCGCCGCGCGCCTGCGAGCCGACCGTCGGCTGCAGTTGTGCGTCGGCCCGTTTTTCGTGCGACGAGGAAAAGGAAGTGCAGCCGGCCAGCAGGCCCAGCGCGGCGGCGGCCAGCAGCGCGCACTGCACGCGGCCGGCGCGCACGCCGTGATGTCGTTGTTTCATTCGATCCTCATGCCGGCTGGCGGCCGTTTGACACGACGGCCGCGCCGGGCGGGTAAAGGGACCCGGGAAAAGTCGCCATGATACCGCGCCTTGCGGCGCCGTAAACAGCCTGAGGCCCCGCCCCGCAAGGGTTTTACGTATTTTGAACAACGATCGACGGGAACTTCGACGTCATGTCGCGCGATCGCTCGGCAATCGCCAGCGCAACCCCGCGCGCGATGTCGCGGTAGCGACGCGCCAGCGCGCCGTCGGAATCGGCCGCAACCGTCGGCGTGCCGCTGTCGGCGCGCTCGCGGATCGCGATGTCGAGCGGCAGGCTGCCGAGCACGTTCACACCGTAGTCCTTCGCCATCCGCTCGGCCCCGCCGGCGCCGAAGATGTGCTCCTCGTGGCCGCAGTTCGAACAGATGTGGATGCTCATGTTCTCGACGATGCCGAGGATCGGAATCCCGACCTTCTCGAACATCTTCAAGCCCTTCTTCGCGTCGAGCAGCGCGATGTCCTGCGGCGTCGTAACGATCACCGCGCCCGTGACGGGCACGCGCTGCGCGAGCGTGAGCTGGATGTCGCCCGTGCCCGGCGGCATGTCGACGATCAGGTAGTCGAGCTCGCGCCAGTTGGTCTGGCGCAGCAACTGCTCGAGCGCGGAGGTCGCCATCGGGCCGCGCCACACCATCGGGTTGTCTTCCTCGATCAGGAAGCCGATCGAGTTCGCCTGCAGCCCGTGGCCGACGAGCGGGTTCATCGACTGGTTGTCGGGCGACTCGGGGCGCTGGCCGTGGATGCCGAGCATCGTCGGCAGCGACGGGCCGTAGATGTCGGCGTCGAGGATGCCGACCGACGCGCCTTCCGCGGCAAGCGCGAGCGCGAGGTTGACGGCCGTCGTGCTCTTGCCGACGCCGCCCTTGCCCGACGCGACCGCAACGATGTTCTTCACGTTCGGCAGCAGTTTCACGCCACGCTGCACCGTGTGCGCGACGATCTCCTGCGACACGGCGACGCGCGCGTCGCGCACGCCGGCCACGGCCTGGAGTGCTGCGGTGACGCGTGCGCGCACGTCGTCGTGCTGGCTGCGCGCGGGATAACCGAGCACCACGTCGAGCGTCACGACGTCGCCGTCGATCGCGACGTTGCGCACGCCCTTGTTCGCCGCATACGGACGGCCGGTATTGGGGTCGACGACGGCCGCCAAAGCGGCGTCGACTTGTGCCCGGTCAATGCTCATCGAAACTCCGTGAAAACGTTTTTCTCGCGCGCAAACGTCAAAAAATATCAAATTACGCTGCGAAAATCGGGAAAAGTGAAAGAATCTGTTGCACGCCATTGCGCGAACGCGCGACCCGGCGCACTCTTCGCCTGCGGCATGCTATGGGGCCAAATCGGCCACTAACCGCCTATATTGTAGAGGCTGACGCGTCGCCCTGTCCCAACAGCCACGCTGACGGACAGGGCATGCAGCCACCTCGGCGGCTGCCGCGAGCACAGGCCTGCCCTCCTTTTCCGGGCGGCCCGCGCAGGGAGCCGTAACTGTTGTTGTCGTCGTTGTCGACTCGTTCAACCAAGAGAGGAATCCAAGATGAACATGAAAATCGCGACCCGCTTGTCCGTCTTCGCATTGGCCGGCGCACTGCTGGCAGGCTGCGCCACGCAGCAAGGCAACAATACGGCCGTCGGTACTGGCACGGGTGCGGCGCTGGGCGCAGGCATCGGCGCGCTGGCAGGCGGCGGCAAGGGCGCGGCGATCGGCGCAGGCGTCGGCGCACTGGTCGGTGGCGTGACGGGTTACAACTGGCAGGCGATCAAGAACAAGCTCGCACCGTCGGCAGCGCAGACGGGTACGCAAGTGACCGAGCAGCCGGACGGCTCGCTGAAGCTGAACGTGCCGAGCGCGGTGACCTTCGCGACGAACCAGTACGCGATCACGCCGGCCTTCACGCCGCTGCTGAACGACCTGGCCTCGACGCTGAGCCAGAACCCGCAAGTGACGGCATCGATCGTCGGCTACACGGACAGCACGGGCTCGGCGCAGCTGAACCAGACGCTGTCGCAGAACCGCGCGCAGAGCGTCGTGAACGCACTCGCGCAGCGCGGCGTCAACGCCGGCCGCCTGTCGGCGCAAGGCATGGGCGCGTCGAACCCGATCGCGGACAACGCGACCGAAGCCGGCCGCGCACAGAACCGCCGCGTCGAAATCTACCTGCGCGCAGCGCAGGCGCAGTAAGCGCGCGACGAGGGGAAGGCGCAGGCACGCCGCCCGCGCGGCCCCGCCGGAGAAGGCTTCCGGCGGAGCCGGTAACAAATCGAAAATATTTTCGAACTTCTGTCGCAGGCCGTGGTCAGTATTTACGGTACGCGGCTGGTGTTGCCGGCGCGTCACCATTCTCCTCTTGTCGTTGTTGCTCCGGGGCCGTATCCGCCCCGGTTTTTTTTGCCCGCAGAATTCGTGCTGCACCGCAGCACGTCACCGTCGGGCACGCCGCTTGCGCGGCCCTGCCCGTTTCGGCGCCCGGTCAAGGGCGCCTGCCCGCGTCGCTGGCGCGCGCCCCTGCTAGAATCGCAGTTTCCCGTCGTATTTCCGCCGTTCCTCTACAGACCCTATGTCCGCATCCGACCTCACTTCCGTGCAGGCTGCGGCGCCGCAAGGCGGCCGCCAGATCCTCGTTACGTCCGCACTGCCCTATGCCAACGGGCAGATCCACATCGGCCACCTGGTCGAGTACATCCAGACCGACATCTGGGTGCGGACGCTGCGAATGCATGGCCATGAGGTCTACTACATCGGCGCCGACGACACGCACGGCACGCCGATCATGCTGCGCGCGGAGAAGGAAGGCCTGACCCCGAAGCAGCTGATCGATCGCGTGTGGACCGAACACAAACGCGACTTCGACAGCTTCGGCGTGTCGTTCGACAACTTCTACTCGACCGATTCGGACGAGAACCGCGTGCTGAGCGAGAAGATCTACGTCGCGCTGCAGGAAGCCGGCTTCATCGCCGAGCGTGAGATCGAGCAGGCGTACGATCCCGTCAAGGAAATGTTCCTGCCGGACCGTTTCATCAAGGGCGAGTGCCCGAAGTGCCACGCGAAGGACCAGTACGGCGACAACTGCGAAGTGTGCGGCTCGACCTACCTGCCGACCGAACTGCTGAACCCGTATTCGGTCGTGTCGGGCGCGACGCCGGTGCGCAAGACGTCGAAGCACTACTTCTTCCGCCTGTCCGATCCGCGCTGCGAAACGTTCCTGCGCGAATGGGTGAGCGGCCTCGCACAGCCCGAAGCGACCAACAAGATGCGCGAGTGGCTCGGCGACGCCGGCGAAGCCAAGCTCGCCGACTGGGACATCTCGCGTGACGCGCCGTACTTCGGCTTCGAGATCCCGGGCGCACCCGGCAAGTACTTCTACGTGTGGCTCGACGCGCCGGTCGGCTACTACGCGAGCTTCAAGAACCTGTGCGACCGCAACGGCGTCGACTTCGACGCGTGGGTCCGCCCGGGCTCGACCACCGAGCAGTATCACTTCATCGGCAAGGACATCCTGTACTTCCACACGCTGTTCTGGCCGGCGATGCTCGAGTTTTCGGGCCACCGCACGCCGACCAACGTGTTCGCGCACGGCTTCCTGACGGTCGACGGCGCGAAGATGTCGAAGTCGCGCGGCACGTTCATCACCGCGCAGAGCTACATCGACACGGGCCTGAACCCCGAATGGCTGCGCTACTACTTCGCCGCGAAGCTGAACGCGACGATGGAAGACATCGACCTGAACCTCGACGACTTCCAGGCGCGCGTGAACAGCGACCTCGTCGGCAAGTACGTGAACATCGCGAGCCGCGCGGCGGGCTTCCTGATCAAGCGCTTCGACGGCCGCGTGCAGGACAGCGCGATGAACCATCCGCTCGTCGCGAAGCTGCGCGAGGCGATCCCGCAGATCGCCGCGAACTACGAAGCGCGCGAATACAGCCGTGCGCTGCGCCACACGATGGAGCTCGCGGACGAAGTGAACGCGTACGTCGACGGCGCGAAGCCGTGGGATCTCGCGAAGGATCCGGCCAACGCGGTCGCGCTGCACGAAACCTGCAGCGTGAGCCTCGAGTCGTTCCGCCTGCTGTCGCTCGCGCTGAAGCCGGTGATGCCGCGCGTGGCCGAAGCCGTCGAGTCGTTCTTCGGGATCGCGCCGCTCGCCTGGGCCGATGCCGCGAAGCCGCTGTCGTCGGAACAGCCGATCAAGGCGTACCAGCACCTGATGACGCGCGTCGACCCGAAGCAGATCGAAGCGCTGCTCGCCGCGAACCGCGATTCGCTGCAAGCCGAAGCCACCGGCGCGGCCGCCGCGAGCGCCAATGCCGCGAAGGATGCGAAGAACAATGCCAAGGCGAACGCGAAGCAGGCGGTCGTGAACGGCGCGGACGACGCACCGATCTCGATCGACGATTTCGCGAAGATCGACCTGCGCATCGCTAAGATCGTCGCGTGCCAGGCCGTCGAGGGCTCGGACAAGCTGCTGCAGCTCACGCTCGACGTCGGCGAGGAAAAGACCCGCAACGTGTTCTCGGGCATCAAGTCCGCGTACCAGCCCGAGCAGCTCGTCGGCAAGCTGACCGTGATGGTCGCAAACCTCGCGCCGCGCAAGATGAAGTTCGGCCTGTCCGAAGGGATGGTGCTGGCCGCATCGGCAACCGACGAGAAGGCCGAGCCGGGCCTCTACATCCTCGAGCCGCACAGCGGCGCGAAGCCCGGCATGCGCGTGAAGTAAGCCACACGCTGCGCCGCTTGCACAAAAACGCCCCGCACGATTCGTGCGGGGCGTTTTTCATGGCTGCTCGGCGCGCCGCGCCTGCCCGCCGTCACTGCCGAACCATCGGTCGAAGCGCCGCGTGTAGTTCAGGTCGACGCCCTGGAACGTGCCGCCGTACGCGGACACCGACCAGAAGCGCGTCAGGTTGATCGTCGCCTTGAACGCGTTGGCCGCCGATTGCAGCCCCTGCTCGAAGCCGAGCACGAACCGCTCGTTGATCGCCTTCGACACCAGCACGACCTGCGGATCGGTCAGCCCGACTTCGCTGCGGCCGACCGAAACCTCGTCGAGACCGAAGGTCTGCGCGACGCGCTTGCCGGTCACGCTGCCGAGCAGCCCGAGCGCCGCCGTCATCGCACCCTGCTGGCCGACGTTGTTGCCCTGGTCGGTGCCGTGCCCGAACAGCAGCCACGACAGCTTTTCGTTGTCCGTGACGTTCGGCTCCGACACGAGCTTGACCGTCAGCGACTGGATCGTGCCCGTCACCTGCACGCCGGCCTCGACCTCCTGGTTGCGCCGCATCGCGAGGATGTTGACGCCCGGGTTCGACACGGGGCCGTTGAACGTGAAGAAGCCGTTCTCGATCGCGAGCTTGCGGCCGAACGACGTGTACGTCGATCCTTCGGTCACGCGCACGTTGCCGACCGCACGCAGCGGCACGCCCGGCGCGCTCATCACGGTGATCGTGCCGCGCAGCCCGAGATCCGCGCCGTGGCCCTTGAAGCGGAAGTTGTTGCCGAGGCCGATGTCGATGTTCGCGCGCGGCGCGAGCGACGGCGCCGGCTTGTCCTCGGCCGGCTTCGGCTTCGCGACCGCAGTGCCGGTCGGCGTCTCGCCGCGCACCGTGCCGCCCGGCTCCACGATCACGACATCGTCCGACAGGTGCGGCGCCGATTCCTCCGGCAGGTCGAACAATGCGCGGTCGACGACGAACTTGCCGTCGATGGACAACGCGCCGCGCGGCCCGTCGTTCGTGACAGTTGCCTTGCCCGACAGCGACAACTTGCGATCCGGCGCCGCGAACAGTTCGAGCTTGTCCGCGACGATGCTCGCGGTCAGGTCGGGCGCCTCGCCGTCGAGGCGCACGCGGCCGAGCGCGCGCAGCGTACCGTCGCCGCCGTGGAATTCGACCTGCTGGAATTCGACGAGGTTTTCCGACAGCTTGATGCGCACGATGCCGTCTTTCAGCTGCACGCCCTGGTCGATGAGCGTCGCGGACAAATCGTCGCCCGTCAGCATCCCCGACAGGTTCGGCTTCACCGGCGTGCCCGCGACGGTGAGCTTCAGCGCCGCGCGCCCGCCGAGCAGGTAGCTCGGCCCGAACAGGTTGCCGGTCGTCTTCAGCGCCGGGATGTCGGCATCGATGCGGCCCGACAGCGGGCCGTCGTCGACCACGCCGAACATGCCGTCGCGCAGCGCGAACGGCACGGTGACGTTCGCATCGAGCGTGCCGATTCGGTTCGCCTTCGCGAGCGCCGTCACGTTGAGCCGGTTGCCGGGCGTGAAGCTCGCGCGCGCGGACAGGTCGATCAGCCCCAGCGATGCGATGCCGCGCCCGCTCTCGATCGTCACGTCGCCGCCGCGACGCTTCACTTGCACATAGCCCGTCGAGTTTGCGCCGAGCGAGAAATCCCAGTCGGCGTCGAGCACGACGTCGGTCCGCACCGGCGGCCGCTGGCCCGTCAGCTCCTGGCGGACCTCGAGGAAACGCGCGACCGACGCACCGCTCACGGAGCCCGCCGAGCGCATCTGGCCGTGATCGAACACGAACGACTTCAGGTCGATCGCCGCGCCTTCGAGCGTGAGCCGCGTCGCGCCGAGCGTCACGCGGCCGGCACCGGCCGATACCGTCAGCGGCGACTGCAGCGCGATTGCCGGCGTGCCGCGATTCGCGAGATGCGTGACGGTACCGTCCCAGCGCATCCCGTCGCGGTTCTCCACCACGCCGCCGTTCGCCGCGAGCGTCACGTCGATCACGCGGCCGCCGGCGATCCCGAGCGCCGACGCGTCGAGCGTGTGCTTCGCGCGCGTGCCGTCGAGGTTCGCGCGCAGCGATTTCAGCTTCAGCGAGCCAAGTGCGATGTCGGATGCGTCGGCCGTGAACACGAGCGCGCCGTGCGCGCCGTCGCGGATGTCCGCGCGGCCCTGCGCGACACCGATCCGGTTCGAGCCGACGACGACGTGCTCGGCCTTGTAGGTGGCCGTCACGTTCGGGTGCGCGAAGCTGCCGGTCAGGTCGCCCTGCGCCTGCACGAGCCCTTCCACGCCGAAGCCGAGCCGGTCGAGCTGCGGCGCGTCGATGACGAAGCGCAGCCGGTCGCCGGGCGCGCCGAAGCTGCCACGCAGATCCACGTGGTTGCCCGCGATCGACAGGGTCGCGTTGCTCGGCAAAATGCGCGAGCCGGCGAGCTGCACGACGCCGGCGCCGGTCAGCGGCACGCCGTCGTACAGGCTGTCGCCGAGCTTGAAGGTCGCCTTCGTCGACACCTGCGGCGCAAACGCGCCCGACGCCGTCAGCGTGCCCGACACGCGCGTCTCGCCGCGCTGGGCCGGCGCCTTCGCGACTTTGGCGGGCGCCTTGCCGCCACCCGCCTTCGGCGCGCTCATCGCGGCGAGCAGCAGCGGATCGAATGCGGTCAGCGTCGCCTTCGCGTCGTAGCTCGAATGCGCATCGTGGCGGAACACGCCCGTCAGGTCGATGCGGCCCTTGCCCGCCGTCACGCGCGCGTCGGTCAGCACGGTCTGCTGCGACGTCAGCGCAACCTTCGCGCGGGCGCCGAGCGCGAGCGTCGGGTCGTTCAGGTTGAAATCGACGGTCGTCACGTCGCCCGCGAGCGTCACGCCGAGCGGGCCGGCGAGGCGCATCGGCCGCAACTCGGCGACGAAGGCATTCAGGTCGAGGTTCGCGACCTTCAGGTCGAAGCGGCCCTTGCCGCCCGTCAGCGTGCCGCTACCCGTCACGCTGCCGTCGCGGATCAGCTTCAGCGCAAGCGCGTCGATCCGCTGCGCGTGCGCGTCGAGATGCACGTTCGCGTGCGCGTCGATCACCGGCAGCAGGTGGTCGCCGAGCGTGCCGGGCTTCGCGTTGACGATCGACACC
>NZ_JAAGPO010000256.1:0-11990 GCF_017104825.1 Burkholderia sp. Ac-20345
TGGCCGCCAGCGCCTTTTCGACGCGGCCGGCGCAGGACGCGCAGGTCATCCCGCCGATGTCGAGTTCGAGATCGGCGGGGGCGGTGGCGGGTGCCGGCGGGATCGCCGCGCCTTCAACGGGCGTCGCGCCATAACCCGCTTGTTTCACGGCTTCGGCGAGCCGTGCGGCGGTCACGTCGGGCGAGGCGTCGACGGTAGCCCGTTCGGTCGCGAGATTGACCGATGCGCGCGTGACACCGGGCACCTTCGCCAGTGCCTTTTCGACGCGCGACACACAGGACGCGCAGGTCATCCCGTCGATGTCGAGTTCGATGCTGGCCGGCGCGGCAGGCGAGGAAGGTGCGAACGCGGCGACGCCTGCATCCGTTACGGCCGGCGTCGCGCCGTAGCCGGCCTGCTTCACGGCGTCAGCGAGCTGCGCGGCGGAGACGTCGGGCGCAGCGTCGACGGTAGCCCGCTCGGTCGCGAGATTGACCGATGCGCGCGTGACACCCGGCACCTTCACCAGTGCCTTTTCGACGCGCGACACGCAGGACGCGCAGGTCATTCCGTCGATGTCGAGTTCGATGATGGTGCTGTCGGCCGGAAGCGGCCGGCTGGCAATGGAGGCGGCCGCGGCCGTCGGCGCGGGTGACGCTTCGACAGGATGCGCATGCGCCGTCGCGGCGCCTTCGAGCACCGGTGCGCGCACGGCGGCGCGGTAGCCGGCTGCGCTGGCCGCTTCGACGAGTTGTGCGGCTTCGACCGTTTCCTGCGCAGTCACCGTCGCCGCGTGCGCGTCGAGGTCGACCGTTGCATCGACGACGCCCGGCACCGCGGCCAGCGCCCGTTGCACGCGGCCGGTGCAGCCGCCGCAATGCATGCCGTCGACGCTCAGTTCGATCGTGTGCAGCGCTGTGGAGGCAAGTGGTTCAGTCATGTCGGATTCCCTGAATGCGCGGCTCATGCCGCGAATGGTTCCAGTATCAACATTCCCATAATGGTAAGGTCAAGCGGTACATGACGATGCGAGGCAAGGTAGGCGGATCGGCTCAAGGCCATCGCTGTTCACAGGGTGCCACGGCCCGGAAAAAGCGGACGCCCGGCTTCCGTGCGGAAAGCCGGGCGTCACGTGTTGGCACACCGCCGCGCGGTCACGCGCAGAGCTTGGCGCTCGCGAGACGGTTCAGGCTGACGCCTTGTTCGGCGGCCTGGATCACCAGCGCGCGGTGGGCCTGCGGCGGGATGCGGACCTTGAATTCGCCGCTGTAGGTTCGGTCGGCGATCGGATCGGGCACTTTTTCGCCGTTCGCGGCCATGTCGCGCACGACATCGGCGACGAGCCGGCGGATACCGGCCAGCGCGCCTTCCGGCGTCGCGTCGAGCCACGAAAGGGACGGGAACTCCGCGCACAGGCCGACGTGCTCCCCGTCCTCCGGGGACCACGTTACGCGGTACGTAAAGTGGTCTTGGGTCATGCTTTCTGTTCCTTCAGTTGGTCGATCGCGTCGAGATCCTGCCGCACCTGATAGGCCTTGGCTTTCCCGCGATCGTTCTGGATATTCACTCGAGGGTCGCCTTGCCACGGTGTCTTGAAAATGGCGTGGCTTGAACCGGATTGGCGGGCCTGTCCGAAGTGCGCCTCGCAGACCTTGTACAGATCGTTGAATCGCACATTCGCGGGCTCGCGCCTCATTTGCTCGAGGATCTTCCAATCGCTTGTCATACTGAATGGTGTCAATAGTGACACCACTTGTCAATCCGGATGGCGGCTCGATCGGCGCTGGGATGGATCTGGCGCAGGCTGAAGCTGCTTCGATGGCGCCCCAATTTGCCTGAAGATCCGGCGAAATATTTCAGACCCGCTCGGCCTGCGGTTACGCGCCGCCAGCTATTCGGCATATTGGGGGATGCCCGTAGGCGCTATGATACCGGCCTGACATCAGCGCCCGCCGTTATGAACCGCAGCGAAACGGTTAGCCGGGCAGGCTGGGGTGCCTTGTTTTCGCCATTCGCAAGTCGAACAAGGCGTTGACTGAAAAGAACGATATTCGGCCAGTAATCGATGATTGAAAACCAGCAGGAATCAGTTTCTCTGCGGCGCGCGTGCGCGTCGCTGGCCATGGCGGCGTTGCTAGCGGGGTGCGCATCGCAACCGGACGCAATCCAGCGGAAAACCGGCTGGATGCGCGCGGAAGTCGCCGACTCCTATGTCTATGCGTATCCGCTCGTGCTGATGGACGTCGCGAAGGAAGCGGCGACGGGCGGTGACGGCGCGCAACCGGGGCAAGCGCCGCTCAACACGCTGCGCCACGCGCAGGCGCTGCCGCCCGTCGGCGCGGTCAATCCGCCGCTGCCGGGCGTCGACACGCTCGACTCGACCGGCTGGCTCGACGTCGCCGCCGAACCCGTGATCGTCACGCTGCCCGACGCGCGCGGCCGCTACTGGGATGCCCGTGCGCTCGACATGTGGACGAACGTGCTGTGGTCGTCGTCGAGCGCGCCGACACGCGGTGCCCGTGGCGGTGCGCGATCGCAAACGATTGCCTTCGCCGCGAAGGACTGGCAGGGCACGCTGCCGAAGGGCGCGGTCCGGATCGACGTCCCGTCGGCCAACGCGTGGCTCGAAGTCCGGCTGCAGACGAGCGGCGGGCGCGACCTGACGAACGTGAAGAAACTGCAGCGCGCGATCCGCGTGGTGCCGCTCTCCGTATACACAGGCGCCGCGCGCGGCGCGTCGGTCGCGGTCCATGCGGGCAGCGCGCCGTCCGAAGCGGTGGGCGGCGGCACGCCGGCCGAGCAGGTGGCGGCACTCGACCCGAAGGCGTTCTTCGCGCGCTTCGCACAGGCGCTGCAGGACAACCCGGCACCGGCCGACGACGCGCACGCGCAGTCGCTGCTCGGCGACATCGGCGTATCGGCCGGCTACCCGGTGCTGTGGACGGGCGACCGCCTCGCGGCCGCGACGGCCGGCGTTGCCGAGGCCCGTGCACGGCTCTCGACCGCGCCGTCGAACCTGCTGAATGCGAACGGCTGGAGCTGGATCGGCGATACGGCCGGCAAGTACGGTCAGGACTACACGCTGCGCGCGTACGCGGCCTACACGCAGTTCGGCACCGCGACGCGCGACGACGAAACGCTCGCGGTTGCCCGCGTCGACAGCGACGGTCATTCGCTGAACGGTGCGAACCGCTACGTGCTGCATTTCGCGCCGGGCGCGCTGCCGCCGGCGCGCGCGTTCTGGACGCTGACGCCCTATACGACGAACGGCGCGCTGCCCGACGTCGGGTCGGCGCGCCGCTCGCTCGGCGATCGCGACCGCCTGCGCCGCAACCACGACGGCTCGATCGACATCGTCGTGTCGGCGTCGCCGGGCGGCACGCAAGCGGCCAACTGGCTGCCGGCACCGCGCGCCGATTTCGCCCTCGCATTGCGCCTGTACGCGCCGAAGCCGCAGGCGAGCGACGGCACGTGGATGCCGCCCGTCATCGTCCGGAAATGAACGGATGACCGGCGGCGTTGTCCGACCGGCGGGCGCGACGGCGCCCGAACCCCGTACCGTCACCTCCTGAGCCTATACTTTCGGGATAGCGTGCGCGGCCGCCCGGTTCTCCGGTGCGGCCCGGCACCCCATCCCGAGGCATTCAAGCATGGCAAGCGCAGACAAAGAAACCGTATCCTCGACCCTCCATGCCCTCGGTGGCGTTGCACGCTCGCGCCGGACCCGGCGCATCGGCATCGGCCTGCTGATCTTCATCGTTTTATTCGGACTGCTCGGATTCTTCGCGGCGCCGCCGCTGATCCGCCATATCGCCGAACAGCAGTTGAGCAAGCAGCTCGACCGGCCCGCCACGATCCAGCGCATCGCGCTGAACCCGTACACGCTGAACCTCGAAGCCGACGGCATCCATCTCGGCGACAAGGGCGGGCAGGGCGACTTCGTCGACATCGCGAAGCTCGTCGTGCGGCCGTCGTGGTCGTCGCTGTTCCGCGGCGCGCCGATCGTCAATGAAATCCGCCTCGACTCGCCGCGCTTTCATATCGTCCGCTACGACGCGCAGCGCTTCAACTTCACCGACCTGATCGAGAAGTTCTCGACACCGTCGCCCAAGCCCGAAAGCAAGCCGACGCAGTTCTCGGTGTCGAACATCCAGGTCAACAACGGCCGGATCGACTTCGACGACCGCCTGCTGAACGAAAAGCACGTCGTCGACAACTGGACGCTCGGCATTCCGTACATCGCGACGCTGGCATCGAAGACCGACATCTTCGTCGAGCCGAAGCTGCGCGCGCGCTTCGACGGCAGCCCGATCGCGATCGATGGCAAGACCAAGCCGTTCGCGCAGTCGCGCGAATCGGAGATCGCGCTGAAATTCGATGGCCTCGACGTACCGAAGCTGATCTCGTACGTGCCGGCGAAGCTGCCGGTGGCCGTGACGAGCGGCCTCTTGAGCAGCGACCTCAAGGTCAATTTCGTGATGAGCGGCGAGACGCCCGCGCTGCGCGTCTCGGGCACCGTCGACCTGAACGACGCGAAGGTGACGGACCATGCGTCCGCGCCGCTGTTCGCCGCGCGCGGCGTGCACGTCGCGGCGGCCAGCCTCGAGCCGCTGCGCAACGCGATGCACTTCGACGAGATCCGGATCGACCAGCCGGTGGTCGACCTGTCGCGCGACAAGCAGGGTGTGCTGAACGTCGAGAGGCTCGCCACCGCACCGACGGCCGCCCAGGGCAAGCCGGCGGCGTCGGGCGCAGCCGCCGCCTCCGCCGCTGCCGAAGCCACCGCCAGCGGCGCAAAGGTCGAAGCCGGCGCGAAGGAGGCGCCGCCGCTCGACCTGACGATCCGCCATTTCGCGATCGACGGCGGTACGGTCAACGTCGACGACCGCGTGCCGGCAACGCCGACCGCGCTGTCGCTCACGAAGCTCGCCGCGACGCTCGACGGCTTCTCGATGCAGGGCAAGACGCCCGCGAAATACACGCTGTCGACGTCGCTGTCGCGCGGCGGCGACGTGACGGCCGAAGGCACATTCAATCTCGCGGAGAAGCAGGCCGACAGCAAGCTGACGGTCGCCGCGCTCGCGCTGCCGGCGCTGCAGCCGTACCTCGGCGAAGCCACGCGTGCGCGCGTGCTCGACGGCACGCTCGGCGCGACCGTCAACGCGAAGGCCGACTGGGGCAAGACGCCGCTCGCCGCGCAGGTCGCCGACAGCACGATCAGCCTGAAGTCGCTGAAGATCGCGACGCCCGACGCGAAGGCGCCCGCGATCGTGCTGCCGGACGCGAGCGCGAAGATCGCGAAGGTCGACGTGGCCACGCGCACCGCGGAGATCGCGAGCGTCGACGCCAGCGGGCTCGCGCTCGACGTGCAGCGCCTGAAGGACGGCAAGATCGACCTCGCGGCGCTGGCCGAGCCCGCGCAGGCGTCGGTGCCGAAGCGCACGGTCGCGCGCAAGGCCGAGGCCGCCGCGCCGTCGTGGCATTACCGGATCGACGCGCTGAACGTGAAGGATTCGTCCGCGAACTTCACCGACCTGTCGACGCCGCGCCCGGTGAAGCTGGCGATCAAGCCGCTGGACCTGTCGGTGCAGAAGATCAGCGACGACATGACCAAGCCGCTGCCCGTGCAGCTGAAGGCGACGCTGAACCGCAAGGGCTCGCTGAACGTGACGGGCGACGTGACCGCGCAGCCGCTGAAGCTCGGCTTGAAGATCAACGGCAACCGCCTCGATGCGGCCGCGTTCGAGCCGTACTTCGGCAGCGCGCTGAACGCGACGATCGCGAGCGCGCTGCTCAACGCGCAGGGCAACCTGACGTTCGCGCAGGTGAAGGACGCGCCGCGCGCAACCTATCGCGGCGACGTCGCGCTCGTCGACGTGCGGATGCTCGACAAGGCGACCTCCGACCCGTTCGCGGGCTGGCGCTCGCTCGCACTGTCGAACCTGAAGGTGAACTACGACGAGAAGGGCACCGACGTCGACGCCGCGCGCGTGACGTTCTCGAACTTCTACGGCCGCGTGCTGCTCGACGCGCAGGGGCGCCTGAACCTGAAGGACGTGGTCGCGAAGCAAACGGGCCCTGCGCAGTCGCTCACGCGTGACGCGAGCAAGGGCGAGCCGGTGCCGTTGTCGCCGCAGGCCGCGTCGGCGCCGGCGGCCGCGCAGCAGGCGTCCGCGCCGGCCGCCGCGTCGGCGACGGTGGTCGTGAAGGCCGCGACACCGCCGCAGAACCCGGTGCGGATGCATTTCGGCGAGCTGCTGCTGCAGAACGGCCGTGTCACGTATACGGACAACTTCATCAAGCCGAACTACACGGCGAACCTCGTCGCGATCAAGGGCACGGTCGGCGCGTTCGGCACGGATTCGACGACGTCCGCGCCGGTCGACGTCGCCGCGAACCTCGCGGGCAACGGGCCGATCTCGATCAAGGGTTCGGTGAACCCCCTGATCGAGAAGCCTGCGCTCGACCTCACCGCGACCGCGCACGACATCGAGCTGACCAACCTGACGCCGTACTCAGCGAAGTACGCGGGCTACCCGATCACGAAGGGCAAGCTCAACGTCGACCTGCATTACGCGCTCGAGAACGACCAGCTGAAGGCGAACAACCATATCTTCATCGACCAGCTCACGTTCGGCGACCGTGTGGAGAACGACACGGCGACCAAGCTGCCGGTGAAGCTCGCGATCTCGCTGCTGAAGAACACGCGTGGCCAGATCGACGTGAACCTGCCGGTGTCGGGCTCGCTGTCGAATCCGGAGTTCAGTGTCGGCGGGCTGATCTGGCGCGCGGTGCTGAACCTGATCGCGAAGGCCGTCACGTCGCCGTTCTCGCTGCTCGCGCATGCATTCGGCAGCGGCGGCGAGGATCTCGGCTATGTCGAATTCGCGCCGGGCTCGTACCAGCTCGACGACGCACAGCAGAAGAAGCTCGACACCGTCGTGAAGATGCTGACCGAGAAGCCGTCGATCCGCCTCGACCTGATCGGCCGCGTCGATCCGGCGAAGGACACGTCGGGGCTCGGCGATGCGTACGTCGAGCGGCTGGTGCGCCAGCAGAAGCTGAAGGACGTGGTCGGGCAGGGCGAGAGCATCGACCCGATGTCGGTGAAGGTCGAACCGGCCGAGTACAGCAAGTACCTGGCGCGCGCGTACAAGGCTGCCGACTTCAAGAAGCCGCGCAACCTGATCGGCCTGCAGAAGACGCTGCCCGACGCCGACATGAAGAAGGCGCTCGCCGACCATGCGCCGGCCGACGACAACGCGCTGCGTGCGCTCGCGCAGCAGCGCGCGCAAGCCGTGCGCCAGTACCTCGACGGGAAGATCGATTCGAGCCGCGTGTTCGTCGTTGCGCCGAAGCTCGATGCGAAGGGCATCGAGGACAAGGGCGCGACCACCCGCGTCGACTTCGGCCTGCAGTAAGCAGGCCATCCGCCGCCGCTGCGTCCGTTCATCCGTTCGGGCGCGGCGGCGTGCTTCCTTCAGCGCGCGGCGATCGCCGGTTCCTCGCGCTTGCCCAGTTCCTTCTTCGCGGCCAGCGGCAGACGCGCGTCGTCCCACTGCGCCAGCCATTCGACTTCCTTCGCCGTGAACACCTGTCCGTAGTTGCGCAACGCGTACTGCAACGCGTCGACGACGTGGTGGCGAATGATTTCGGGGGTGCGTGCATCGTCCAGCACGAACCGGAGGGCTTCCAGGGTCGACATACTCGTGCTCCGGGTCAGGGAAAACCCTTTATCACACGCCAATAGTCATACGCCAAGCCGGAAAAAAAATCGCGGCCGGCGGTGCCGCATGCGCGTTCTGACCGATGCACCGGCGCGGTGCCGGCAGGTGTGCGCGGATCTCGCAATGTGCGCCAGGTCACCTTGCTTTGCGACCGCTTCGTGTCACTTGCGATTGGTTACGTTTGATAGAAAACAGAAAGCCCCGCTTCATGCGAGCGACCCACGGCGCGCCCATATTCTTGCGCGGCTGATGGCAAGTCACGCAGTTCAACGTCAATCGATGAGGTGGGGTGATCATGTCTTTCCTTGGTAAGCAGCGGAAGTTGGTGGCGATGGTGGCGGGCGCGCTGGCGCTCGCCGGCGCGGGTGCGCACGCGGCGCAGCAGGACGGCAACAATCAGGGCGAGGACCGCGGCCACGCGAGCCGCGTCGTGAAGCACGTACTGCTGATCAGCGTCGACGGCCTGCACGAGCAGGATCTCGCGCGCTGCATCGGCGCGAACACGTGTCCGAACATCGCGGTGCTCGCGAAGAGCGGCGTGACGTACACGAATGCCTATACGCCTGGCCTGTCGGATTCGTTCCCGGGCCTCGCCGCGCTCGTGACGGGCGGTTCGCCGAAGACGGCCGGCCTGTTCTACGACGTGTCGTACGACCGCAACCTGTACGCGCCGGGCGACACGAGCTGCTCGGGCAAGCAGGGCTGGAACGTCGTGTTCGACGAGACGACCGGCATCGACGCCCAGAACGGCGGCGCGCTCGTCCACCTGAACGGCGGCGGCGCGTTCAACCCGCAGGCGATCCCGAACGCGAAGGTCAACGGCAAGTGCGTGCCGGTCTATCCGCACAACTACGTGAAGACCAACACGGTGTTCGAGGCCGTGAAGGCGGGCATCCCGAACGCGACCACCGCGTGGGCCGACAAGCACGCGTGGGGCTACGACTGGCTGAACGGGCCGTCGGGCACCGGCGTCGACGATCTGATGCGCACCGAGATCAACTCGATCGACCCGGCGACGCAGACCGACTACACCGACGTCTATTCGCATACCGCGCAGTTCGACAACCTGCACGTGCAGGCGCTGATCAACCAGATCAACGGCCGTGATTCGACCGGCACGAAGAGCGCGCCGGTGCCGACGCTGTTCGGCGCCGACTTCCAGACGCTGAGCGTCGCGCAGAAGGCGGTGGTGACGAAGGGCGGCGGCTACCTGGATGCGAACTTCACGCCGAACGGGCAGGTCGCGAACGCGATCACGTACGTCGACAACTCGATCGGCCATATCGTCGCGGCGCTGAAGCAGGCGAACCTGTATTCGTCGACGGCCGTGATCGTCACGTCGAAGCATGGCCAGTCGCCGACCGATCACACGAAGCTCGTGAAGAACGGCGACACGCTGACGAAGCTGCTCGAAGCGAACAACTATCTCGACCCGAACGGCAACTTCGGCCAGGCCAACACGAAGACGGGCAACCTGAACGACGGCTCGGGCCTTGTCGACACCGGCTTCGTGCAGACCGACGACGTCGGCCTGATCTGGCTGCGCGACCGCAACCAACGCACGGCCGTGGTGCAGACGCTGAAGGCGAACCTGGGCTGCAACGCGCCGGGGATCTGCGCGGACGGTTCGCAGGCCTACATCCTGTACGGCGCGGCGCTGGCCGAGCGCTTCGGCGATCCGGCCAACGGTCGTACGCCGGACATCATCGTCCAGCCGAATCCGGGTGTGATCTATACGTCGAGCACGAAGAAGGACGAGGAGCACGGCGGCAACGCGCCGGACGACAGCCACCTCGGCCTGCTCGTGTCGTACCCGGGCGTGCATCGCGCACGCACGGTGGCCGACACGGTCGGCACGAAGCAGGTCGCGCCGACGATCCTCGCGCTGCTCGGCGCGAACCCGCGCCTGCTGCATGCCGTGGTGGCCGAGAATACCGGCGTGCTGCCGGGCCTCGGTATCGGCCGCTGACGACGCCTGCCGGACGCCGCCGTCAGGCGGTGTCCGGAGCGGGGCGCGCGGCGGCGCGCGTCCCGCCGCACGACGAATGCGGGCCGGCTTACGCCGGCGCGCATTCGTCCAGCATCCATTCCCTGAAGTGCCGCAACGCTTCGCTCGTGTCGAGGCGCTCCGGCGCGTAGCACAGGTAGTGCCCCTGCGCGTCGACCTCGACGGGCGCGTCGAACGGTTCGACGAGCGTGCCGGCCGCGAGATTGTCCGCGATCAGGAAGCGCGGCACGAGCGCGAGCCCGAGCCCCGCCTGCGCGGCCTGGATCAGCACCGAATACTGTTCGAAGCGCGGCCCGGCCAGCGCGTTCATCTGCGTGGCGCGATGGCGTTCCGCCCACGCGGACCACGCGATTTCCGCCTGCTCGTGCACGAGGCGCGGCGCCGTGACGGCGTCGGCGGGTGTGCGCAACGCGTGCCGCTCGCCGAATTCACGCGCACAGACCGGCACGAAGGTCCGCCCGTCCAGGTAATCGCTTCGCACCCCTTCCCAGGCGCCGTCGCCGTAGCGGATCGCCGCGTCGAGCCCGAACGGAAAGATGTCGCCGTGCGCGAGATGGCGGCGAAAGCTCAGCGTGACGCTCGGCGCGACGGCCAGAAAGCGCGAGAGCCGCGGCACGAGCCACTTGGTCGTGAACGTCGGCACGCTGGCGATCGTCAGCAGGTCGCTGTTCTCGCGCGCGCTCAGCAGTTCGATCGACGCGTTGCCGATCTCGCGCAGCGGGCCGGCGACGCGTGCGTGGTACACCTGCCCGGCGCGCGTGAGCACGAGGCTGCGCCCCTCGCGCACGAACAGCTTCACGCCGAACAGCGCCTCGAGATTCGCGATCTGCCGGCTGACCGCGCTGGGCGTCAGGCCCAGTTCGCGGGCCGCGTAGGAGAAGTTCAGGTACTTCGCAGAACAGGTGAATGCGTGCAGTTCCGAGACGTTCGGATACAGGTGCTTCATCGCGACTATTCCTTCGGCGCACAGATCGATGCGGGCTTTGTACGTTTTTTTCATGACGATGCCATGTCGGATCCGCACACTTCGGCCATCCAGAAAACGCGTGACAGCCCCGCCCGGCGGGCGTTGCGCGGTGTCTTCGTCTCTTGTCCGCGAGTGTTTCCATGCCTGCGTCTACCGCCCCGGCACTGGCCGATGGTGTTCCGATTTCGCGTAACAGGCCCGTGCGCCCGAGTGCCGGGCGCCTGTTGCTGCACGCGCTCGTCGCGGTGTTCGGGCTCTACCTGCTGCTGCCGATCGCGCTGCTGCTGATCGGCTCGGTGGGCCAGTCGTGGACGAACACGCTGCTGCCGACCGGCTTCACCGGGCACTGGTTCGCCGATCTGGCCGGAAATCGCAGCTTTACGCGCGCATTCGGCGTGAGCCTGACGGTGGCGTTGGCGTGCTGCACGCTCAACGCGCTGATCGGCCTGCCGCTTGCCTATGCGCTGCATCACCGCGCGCAGGCCGGGCGCGGCATGGCGACGCGCATCGTGATGCTGATGCCGGTGGCCGTGCCCGCGCTGACGCTCGGCTTCGGCTACATCGCGATCTTCAGCGGCGACACGCTGCCATGGCTCGGCACGCTGCCGCTGATGATCGCGGCCCACGCGGTGCTGACGCTGCCCTACCTGCTGCAGACGCTGCTCAGCGATCTGCGCCACCTCGGGCTCGCGCGCCTCGAGGCCTGCGCGGCGACGCTCGGGGCGACGCCGCTGCGCCAGTTCTTCACGATCGTGCTGCCGAATCTGCGGCACAGCCTGTTTTCGGGGCTCGTGATGGTGGCCGCGCTGTCGATCGGCGAATTCCAGATCTCGAACCTGATCGCCGGTTTTCGCTACCGCAATTATCCGATCGTGCTGCTGCAGGCGTTCTACGGCGCGTCGGGGATGGCATGCGCGGCCACCGTCGTGCTGCTCGTCCTCGCCGTGCTCGCGACGCTCGTGTCGGTCGGCACCGTGCAACGTATGAAGTGAGTCCGTCATGAGTCTCGAGTTCGAACACGTCAGTTTCCAGTATCCCGGCGCGCGACACGGTGTCGACGACGTCACGCTGTCCGCCGCGCAAGGCGAGCTGCTCGCGGTGATGGGGCGCAGCGGGTCCGGCAAGTCCACGCTGCTGCGGCTCGCGGCCGGCCTGCTCGAGGGCGGCAGCGGCCGCATCGCGATCGGCGGCGCCGACATGGCGGGTGTGCCCGTGTGGCGGCGCGAAGTGGGCATGGTGTTCCAGCACTACGCGCTGTTCCCGAACCTGTCGGTGGCCGACAACGTCGCGTACGGGCTGAGGATGCGCG
>NZ_JAAGPO010000257.1:0-12036 GCF_017104825.1 Burkholderia sp. Ac-20345
CCTCGGCGAGCTCGGCTACACGCCGGACGACGCGCGTGCGCTGATCGAAGCCGGTGTCGTCGCGGGGCAGCATGGCGCGGACGACGCGGCACCGGGCGGCGCGCCGTCGCCGAACGAACTGGCGAGCGCGTAGCGCGGCCGCGATTCATCGAACGAACAAAGGCGTCCCGGCCGTGCCACGCACGGGCGCGGATCGCCCCATCCACGGAGACAACCATGACATCCGCTTCCCCGGCACTGGCCGCCGATCGCGAGACCGACGCGTCGATCGAGCAACGGGCCGTGCGCAAGGCCGCGTGGCGCTTCATCCCGCTGCTCGCGCTCGCGTACTTCTTCAACTACCTGGACCGCACGAGCGTCGGCTTCGCGGCGCTCACGATGAACCGCGATCTCGGGCTGACCGCGACGCAGTTCGGCTGGGGCGCGGGGATCATGTTCGCCGGCTACTGCGTGTTCGAAGTACCGAGCAATCTCGCGCTGTACCGTTTCGGCGCGCGCCGCTGGCTCGCCCGGATCATGATCACGTGGGGGCTGATGGCGGCCGCGACCGCGCTCGCGACCGGGCCGACGAGCTTCTATGCGATCCGGCTGCTGCTCGGCATCGGCGAAGCCGGTTTCTTTCCGGGCGTGATCTTCTTCCTCGCCGTGTGGTTTCCGGCGAGCTACCGCACGCGCGTGCTGGCGTGGTTCACCGTGTCGACGCCGCTGTCGTCGCTGATCGGCGGCCCGTTGTCGACGTGGCTGCTGCAGCTCGACGGCGTGCTCGGGCTCGCGGGGTGGAAGTGGATGTTCATCGTCGAAGGGCTGCCGGCGTGCGCACTCGGCTTTCTCGTGCTGAAGCTGTTGTCCGATTCGCCGACGCATGCCGCGTGGTTGTCGGACGACGAGCGTGCGGCGCTGCAGCGCGCGTTCGAGCGCGACGGCGCGGCCGCCGGCCGCAAGAAGCGCTTCGGCGTCGCGCTGCGCGACGTGCGCGTGTACGTGCTCGCGCTGATCTCGTTCGGCTTCACGATGGGTTCCTACGGGATCGGCATCTGGCTGCCGCAGATGCTGAAGGCGCACGGCATGTCGACAATGCAGACGGGCTGGCTGTCCGCGGTGCCGTACTTCTTCGCGACCGTCGCGCTGCTGTGGTGGGCGAAGCGCGTCGACCGGCGCGGCGGCCCGGTCGTGAACCTGGCGATCGGGCTGTTCATCGGCGCGGTGGCGCTCGGCGTGTCGACGCATTTCCTGACGCTCGGGCCTGCACTCGTCGGCATCACGCTCGCGCTGATCGGCACGATCGCCGGCCGCACGATCTTCTACACGCTGCCCTCACGCTTCCTGTCCGGCCAGGCCGCGGCCGGCGGGCTCGCGCTGATCAACTCGATCGGCGCGCTCGGCGGCTTCGCGGGCCCCTATCTCGTCGGCTATCTGAAGGACAGCTTCGGCACCTTTACCGCCGGCATGCTCGGCCTCGCGATCGTGCTCGCGATCACGACGCTGCTCACGCTGTCGCTGTATGCGTTCGACCGGAGCGAATGAGATGGACACGACAATTTCGATCAAGCGACGCCGGCTGCTCGGCGCGGCCGCCGCATCGCTCACGCTGCCCGCGTTCATCGAGACGCGCGCGGCGACCCAGGAGGGCGTTTCCCGCATGACAACGCAAAGCAACTATCTTGCGGTCCGGCCCGACTGGCTCGCGTCGGCGCTCGAACCCGCGCTCGAGCCCGACCTGCCGATCGTCGACGCGCATCATCATTTCTATGAGCGGCCGGGCTGGATCTACATGCTCGACGACTATTTGCAGGATGCGCGCTCGGGCCACAACATCCAGGCGTCCGTCTACATGCAGGCGCAGACGCGCTATCGCGATTCGGGCCCGGCCGAACTGAAACCGGTGGGCGAGACGGCCTACGTCGCGGGTGTGACCGAGCCGCTGCAGCACGGCCCGGTGGCGGTCGCGAAGGGCATCGTCGGCCACGCGGACCTGCGTCTCGGCGAACGCGTGCGCGAGGTGCTCGAAGCGCATCTCGAAGCCGGGCACGGGCGCTTCCGCGGGGTTCGTCACCTGACGACATGGGATGCCGATCCGACGCTCGCCAATCCGCTGTCGGCGGTGCCGCGCGGGCTGCTGCTCGATCCCGCGTACCGGGCGGGCGTCGCGCAGCTCGCGCCGCTCGGGCTTTCGTATGACGCGTGGCTGTTCTTTCCGCAACTGCCCGAATTGTTCGAGCTTGCGAAGGCGAACCCCGATACGCGCGTGATCGTCAATCACTGCGGCGGCGTCGTGCGGATCGCGAGTTATGCCGACAAGCGGCCGGAGGTGTTCGAACGCTGGTCGGCGTCGATGCGCACGCTCGCGCAACTGCCGAACGTGTACGTGAAGGTCGGCGGGCTCGGGATGCGCATCAACGGCTTCGATTTCGAGAAGGGCGAGCGGCCGCCGTCTTCCGTGCAACTCGCCGATGCGTGGAAGCCGTGGATGATGACCTGCATCGACGCATTCGGCCCCGAACGCTGCATGTTCGAGAGCAATTTCCCGGTCGACAAGGGCTCGTATTCGTTCGTGAACGGCTGGAATGCGTTCAAGCGGCTGACCGCGCAGGCCAGCCCGGACGAGCGAGACGCGCTGTTCCGCGGCACGGTCACGCGCGCTTACCGGCTCGGCTGACGCGCGCCGCGACCGGCGCGGCGCTTGCTCACCCGGCTTCCACCAGTGCCGCGAGTCGCGCCAGCGCCATTTGCCAGCCGGTCTCGTTGTCGGCGGCCGGCACGCCGGGCGGCACCCCGTCGTGCACGGCGTCCACGCGCGTGCCGCCCGCTTCGTCGGACAACGTGATCGTGATCGTCATCGCGCCGCGCAGCATCGGATCGTCGGTCTCGAACACGTCGATCTCGACGATCTGCTCGTCCGGCACGAGCGTGACGAAGCGGCCGTGATAGGTATCGGTGCGCGCGGTGGTCTTGCCGGTACCGGCCGACGGCGCGTCGTAGCTCAGCGACACGCGCAGCGCGCCGCCTTCGCGCGTGTCGTACGCATGCACGCGGCACGTCATGCCGTCGGGCACCTTCCATTGCTCGACCGCGTGCGGATCGAGCAGCGCGCGGTAGACGCGGCCGCGCGGGGCGTTCAGGTGCCGGCTGACCCGGGTCGAATGCGTGTGCGTGTGCAACATGTCGCCTCCCGCGGAACGCGCGCGACGGTGCACGCCGGCGGCCGGCGTGTCGTCATGCTTCCTTCAGGAATCCTAGGCGCGTGCGATGCGGCATGCAATCACCGCAAACGCTGTCGCGCTCGGCTCAGCGCAGCGCGGCGGCGAAGGCGTCGAGCTGCGTGATGCAGGTGTTCCAGCCCTCGAAGAAGCCGAGCGCTTCATGGCGCTCGCGCGTTGCGGCGTCCGGATGCATCACGCGCGCTTCGTAGCGGCTGCCCGCATCGTCGTCGGCCATCGTGATGATCGCCGTGAAGCCCATCCACGGCGCCTGCGGCCGCCAGCCGCCCGTGAGCATCGACGTGAACGCGATGCGCGATTCCGGCACGATTTCCAGGAAGCAGCCGGGATTGTCGCTCGTGCCGCCGTCGGGGCCGCGCATGAACGTGTGGAAGGCGCCGCCCGGCCGCAGGTCGAACGCGCGCACTTCGGTGGTCCACGGTTTCGGGCACCACCATTCCTTCAGCAGTTCGGGGTCGGTCCACGCACGCCACAGCGCGTGGCGCGGCGCACGCAGCGTGCGCGTGATGACGAGATCATGGGCTTCAACTGGGTTTGCTGACATCGTGCTCCTCCTGATGACGGCGTTCGACGAATTCGACGAGACGATCGGATCGTGCTTCCCACAGCGCGCGCTGCTCGGCGAGCCATGCCTCGGCCTCGGTCAGCCGGCTGCCGACCAGCGTGCAGGTGCGCGAGCGGCCGGCTTTGCGGGTCTGCACGAGACCGCTGCGCTCGAGCACCGCGACGTGCTTCATGAATGACGGCAGCGCCATGTCGAACGGCGCGGCCAGCGTGGAGACGGTCTGCTCGCCGCGGCCGAGCGCGCTGACGATCGCGCAGCGCGTCGGATCGGCGAGGGCGTGGAAGACGTCGCTGATGCCGGATTGAAGGTTAGCCATGTGGCTAAGTATAAGGGAGGTGAACGGCGATGCAACGGAAATTTTCGTCGCGTAGGATGATGGGGCGGTAACACGCGCCGACCGGGTGCGGCGTTGCCGAGCGCCTGCCGCCGTTGCGCGAGCCGCGACGACCGGCCGGGGTTCCTTCCCATCCGGACGCACGCCGAACCCGCGTGTGCGACCCAACTGACTACCGGAGTTGGCATGACCGAATCCGTTACCGTCCGCCGCGTCGACGCGGGCGAAGCGATGACCTGCGTCGATGAACTGGCCGACGTGCTGATCGATTGCGTCGAGGGCGGCGCGTCCGTCAGCTTCATGTTGCCGATCGAGCGGCCGACCGCTGTCAAGTTCTGGACGAACGTCGCCGACGGCGTCGCGAACGGCGAGCGCATCCTGCTCGTTGCCGAGGACGCGGCCGGCCGCATCCTTGGCACCGTGCAGGTCGTGACCGCGCAGCCCGAGAACCAGCCGCATCGCGCGGATATCGCGAAGATGCTCGTGTCGCGACACGCGCGCCGGCAGGGCATCGCCGCGCGGCTGATGGCGGCGGCCGACGCGGCCGCGCGCGACGCCGGCAAGACCGTGCTGGTGCTCGACACCGTGACGGGCGGCGACGCCGAGCGGCTGTACGAGCGGGCCGGCTGGCAGCGTGTCGGCGTCGTGCCGAACTTTGCGCTGATGCCTGACGGCGCGCTCTGCGCGACGACGTATTTCCACAAGCAGCTGGCGTAACGGCATCCGTCATGCATCCCGTCGCCCCGGTGCTCGTGTTCCTCACGCTCGCGGCGGGTGTCGTGGCGCTGATTGCGCCGGCGTTGCTCGCGGCCGCGTGGTGGCGCCGCACGCAGGTTCCGTGGCGTGTGTTTTTCTACGGCATGCTGACCTTTTTCGTGTTCCAGCCGGTGCTGCGCCTGTCGTGGCAGATCCCGCTGTTCCACTGGCTCGGGACGGGGCCGCGCTGGCATGTGCCGATGCTCGTGTTCGCGGCGCTGACGGCCGGGCTCTTCGAGGAATGCGGGCGCTGGGTCGCATTCCGGTATCTGCTGCCGAAGCGGCACGACACGCAAACGGCCGTGATGCTCGGGCTCGGGCATGGCGGGCTGGAGGCGATGCTGCTGGTCGGCGTCGGGTTCGTCGTGCTCGGCACCGGCTACCTGCTCGCGCACGCGGGTTTCGTCGTGTCGGCCGGCAATCAATCGCTGATCGGCGCGCAGTTCGCGGGCATGACGCTCGTGTCACCGTTTCTCGCGCTGTTCGAACGCGCGAGCGCGATGGCCGCGCATGTGGGGCTGTCGCTGATCGTGCTGCAGGCGTTCGTACGCGGCACGAAGCGCTGGCTCGCGTATGCGATCGCGTTCCATTTCATGTTCGACCTCGTTGCCGTACTGCTGACGCGGTACTGGCATGTCGATACCGTGCTGGTCGAGGTGCTCCTGTTCGTGTGCAGTGTCGCGCTCCTGTGGCTGGGGATGCGCTGGAGCCGCCGGGAAGCGGGGGCGGGCGATACGCGCACGGAGCGCGCCGCGTGAACGGGATGGCCGGTGTCAGCGTTGCGCGGCGGGGTTCGGCGGGCGGATGTCCGGCCGTTCTCCCGGACGCCACCGGCTGACGAGGCTCAAGCCCATCCCGGCCGTGACGATCGCGATGCCGGCCAGCGTCGGCGCATGCGGCCGTTCGCCGAGCAGCAGCATCGCCTCGAGCGTGGCAAGCAGCGGCATCAGCGCGGCGAAGGTCGCGCCGATCGCCGGGCCGAGCGCGACGACGGCCCGGCTGAAACAGTAGAGCGCCAGCACCGACATCAGCACGCCCTGGTAGATCGCCTGCGTGGCGATGGCGGCGGCCGGCGCATGCAGCACGGCGCCGCCGCGCACGGCCAGATAGAGCGGGCAGTAGAGCACCGCGGAGCCGACCGACACGACGGCCGTCGCGTGCAGCGCACCGGCGCCGGCGCGTTTCGTCGTGACGTTATAGACGGCCCACAGCAGGCCGCCGAGGACGAACAGCAAGAGGGGCGGCAGCCCGATCGCGCCGCGCAACGCATCGGATGCGGCCAGCGCGATGCCGGCCAGGATCGTGACGATGCCGGCAGCCTGCGCGGCGGTCAGCCGCTCGTGCGCGACCTGCCGGCCGAGGATCGCCGTGAACGCGATCATGCTGCCGGGCGTCAGGGCGAAGTAGCCGACCGGCGCGCGGCTCAACGCCGCGGCGACGGTCAGGATGTAGGGTGCGCCGGCACCGGTCACCATCAGCACGACCGACGCGGGGCGCAGCGTGCCGAGGCCGCGGCGCAGCAGGACGGGCAGCAGCAGCGTGCCCGATACGGCGAAACGGATGAACGCGATGTCGTATGCATCGAGGGCCGAGTGCGTGACGCCGAGGCGCGTGACGACCGGAAAGCCGCCCCAGATGAGCGCCGCGAGCAATCCGTAGCCGATGCCGGCGAGCCGTTCGTTTCCGTTCATGTGCTGTCCTCGTCGTGCGGCCGTTGCGGGCCGGTCGAGGGCAAGGATGCGGTGCACGCGGTAATGCGTCCAATATATTATTCAGGCGCTTTTAGGTCGTAAAAAGTCTTTGTTTTGACGAAATGGCCGATCGCAAAGGCAAGCATCGGAGCGTCTCCCCGGTCGCGGTGCGCGCAGGCAGGCGGCCGGGTGCCGTCAGGGAATCAAGCAGGGCCGGAGACATCGCCTATCCGATATATTCACGCAGGAACACTTCAGCAGAACACCCGGAACCACCGCCTCGATGAAACGCTCCCATGTCGCTTTTGCCCTCACGGGCCTGCTCGTCGCGCTGCCGATTGCCGCGTATGCGCTCGTCAAGCCGCTGCGCGTCGTCGCGCCCGCGCTGGTCCCCGGCGTGTCGTGCCCGAGCGCAGACATCTGCATCGACGATGCCGCGAAGCTCGGCGACGCGCGGCAGCTCTATCGCGAAGGCTACGGGCGCGCGGCGGCGGCTGTCGGCGCATTCCAGGAGGCGCCGCGCGTCGTGTTCTGTTCGACGCGGGCGTGCGCCGATGCATTCGGCCTTGGTCAACGCGCGGCCCTGACGCTCGGGAATTTCGGTGTGGTCGTCGCACCGCGCGGCTGGCAGACCTACTTTCTCGCGCACGAGCTCATCCATCACCGGCAGGCGGAAGTGCTCGGCAACCTGGCCGTCGCGACCAAGCCGCGCTGGCTGATCGAAGGAATGGCGTATTCGCTCAGCGACGATCCCCGCCACCCGCTGGCGGAGCCGTTCGAATCGTGGCGCACGCGTTTTGCCGCCTGGAATGCGGCGCGCGGTGCACAGCCGCTGTGGGACGCTTCACGGGCGGTCGACTAGCGCGGCAAGACGCTGAAAGCGCGGCCGCGCACGTCGATACTGCGATACGCCGCGCAGGCCGACACGCCATGACGCCATGACGTCATGCCGCGACTACACCGGCGCGCCAGGATCGTCCCGCCCGGCGGTGAGCGTGTCCCGCCCTGCGGCGAGGATCTCGTCGGCCAGCGCCGGATCGGTGCCGGCGATCGCACGGGACAGCACGAGCGCGCCGACCATCTGGCTGAAGACGGCCATCGCGTCGCGACGCGTCTGCGCCGGCGTCGCACCCTCCGTGGCCACCATCCGTTCCAGCCGATCGAGATACGTGGCGAGGCCGTGCGCGTAGCACGCACGCGCCGCATCGGTCAGTCGCGGCGCATCGCCCGCGAAACCCGACAGCGGGCATCCGGCCTCGACGTTGTCGCGATGCGCGGCCGACAGATACAGCGCCACCTGCGCGTCGAGACTGCCGGCGTTCGGCGAATCCGCGCGGTCCTGCATCGCCTTGTCCATCACCTCGGCGACCAGCGCGTCTTTCGACTTGAAGTGGTTGTAGAAGCCGCCCTGTGTGAAGCCGGCTTCCTTCATCAGCTCCGTAAGCCCCACTGCGTCGACGCCGCGCACGCGGAACAGCCGCTCGGCGGCCGCGACGATCGCGCTCCGGTTCTCGGCAGCCTGCTGTCTTGACACACCCATAGATCCCTCCCTGATTTTGCCGATCGCGTCGATTGGAAAACACAATGGCGATCACCATTGACATGCTCGAATTGCGCGAACACAATGCATCGCAAAGACAATGGTGATCGACATTGACATCGAGTGTAGCCGACTTGGCGGAGGGTGCAAAGCCACGGCCGGAACATCGGATGGCAATCGATCGGCGTCTTTGGCGCCGCCCGGGCGGACGGGCAGCGGACAGCTCACCGTCTGCCGCCTGCGGCGCAACGGTTCGATATGCAATGGCAGTCTGGTTTTCCACCGGATCTCATGCGCGCGGCGAGCCGGCGCGCATGCGATTCATCATGCGAAAGGAACAATCATGAAGATCGAAGGTGCAGTGGTGTTCATCACGGGCGCGAATCGCGGGCTCGGGCTCGAGTTTGCGAAGCAGGCGCTGGCGAGAGGGGCGCGCAAGGTCTATGCGGCGGCGCGCGATCCGGCCACCGTGACGCTGCCGGGCGTGGTGCCGGTGAAGCTCGACGTGACCGATCCGGCGGCCGTCGCCGCGGCGGCCGATGCGGCGCGCGACGTCACGCTGCTGATCAACAACGCGGGCATCGCGCGGCTCGGCAGCCTGACGGACGAAGGCGCGGCCGACGCGTTGCGCGCTCACTTCGAAACCAACGTGTTCGGGATGCTGGCGACGGCGCGCGCGTTTGCAGGCATTCTCGCCGGCCATGGCGGCGGCGCGATCCTGAACATCCTGTCCGTCGCGAGCTGGGTGAACCGGCCGATCCTGTCGAGCTACGGCGTGTCGAAATCGGCCGCATGGGCGCTGACCAACGGGCTGCGCCATTCGTTGCGCGAGCAGCGCACGCAGGTCGTCGGGTTGCATGCCGGCTTCATCGATACCGACCTGACGGCCGGCCTCGACGTGCCGAAGGCGACGCCCGCCGACGTCGTGCGCCAGGCGTACGAAGCGATCGAAGCGGGGGCGGAAGAGGTGTCGACCGACGAACTCACGCGGCACGTGAAGGCCACGCTGTCGTCGGGCGTTTATCTGGAAGAACCGGCGCAGCGTTGACGTCGCCGGAATCTCGACCCTGCCGCCCGCGCCGCACACACGGCACGGGCGGCGGGCCGCACCGTCAGACGGTGGTGTCGATGATGCCCGGGATCTTCACGTCCGGGTTCACGTCTGCGTCGTAGTCGACGCCGGCGATCTCGAAGCCGAACAAACGCAGGAACTCGGTCTTGTAGCCGGTGAAGTCGGTCAGCTCGTACAGGTTGTCGTTCGTCACGTGGTTCCACTGCGCGACGACCTTCGCCTGCACCTGCGGATCGAGCTCCTTGTAGTCCGCGCGCAGGCGGCCTTCTTCGTCGACGTGCGGCGTCGCGCCGTACAGGCTGTCCTTGAACAGGCCGTACACCTGCTCGATGCAGCCTTCGTGCGTGCCGGTTTCCTTCATCGTCTTGAACAGCAGCGACAGGTACAGCGGCATCATCGGGATCGCCGAGCTGGCCTGCGTGACCACGGCCTTCAGCACCGACACGCGCGCGTCTCCGCCGTGCGCGGCCAGCTTGTCGCGGATCGACAGCACTTTCTTGTCGAGATCCTTCTTCGCTTCGCCGATCGAGCCGTTCCAGTAGATGTCGTGCGTGATCTGCTCGCCGAGATACGTGAACGCAGTGGTCTTCGCGCCGTCGGCCAGCACGCCGGCTTCATCGAGCGCGTCGATCCACATCTGCCAGTCCTCGCCGCCCATCACGGCGACGGTGCCGTCGATCTCTTCCTGCGTTGCCGGTTCCAGCGTGACGTCGCGGATCACTTCCTTGTCGGTGTCGAGGCCGCGGAACGTGACCGTCTTGCCGATCGGCTTGAGCGTCGAGCTGATGGTTTCGCCCGTCTTCGGGTGCGTGCGGCGCGGTGCCGCGAGGCTGTAGACGACGAGATCGACCTTGCCGAGATCCTGCTTGATGGTGTCGATCGTGACCTGCTTGACCTTGTCGGAGAATGCGTCGCCGTTGATGCTGCGCGCATAGCGGCCCTTTTCGGCGGCGAATTTCTCGAACGCGGCGCTGTTGTACCAGCCGGCCGTGCCCGGCTTCGTTTCGCTGCCGGCACGCTCGAAGAACACGCCGAGCGTGTCCGCGTCCGCGCCGAACGCGGCCGAGATCCGGGCGGCGAGGCCGTAGCCGGTCGACGCGCCGATCACGAGCACCTTTTTCGGGCCGTTGGCGATCGGGCCGTGCGAAGTCACGTAGTCGATCTGTTCCTTGACGTTGGCTTCGCAGCCGACCGGATGAGTCGTCACGCAGATGAAGCCACGCACGCGCGGTTTGATGATCATGGGAACCTCTTGTCTGAAAGGCGGAAACGGCCTGAATTCGGGAAAATCCCGCGCATTGTAAAGGAAGCGGCCGATCGCGGGCGGGCGCGGCCGGAACCGGGGCGGATCGTCCGGTTATTTCTCTCTTGACAGAAATAACTGAAATGCCTAAATTTCACGTCATGGAACTCACACCGATTGCCGAACGATTCATTCTCCACTGGGGCGAAATGGGCTCGCGGTGGGGCGTCAACCGCACCGTCTCGCAGATCCACGCGCTGCTCTATCTGGCCGGCCGGCCGGTCGCGGCAGACGAGATCGCCGAGACGCTCAACGTGGCGCGCTCCAACGTCAGCACGAGCCTGAAGGAGCTGCAGGCGTGGCGGCTGGCGAAGGTCGTGCACGTGCTGGGCGACCGCCGCGACCACTTCGAGACGTCGACTGACATCTGGGAGCTGTTCAAGCTGATCGTCGAAGGGCGGCGCCAGCGCGAGATCGAGCCGACGCTCACGGTGCTGCGCGATTGCCTGACGAATCCGGAGATCGCGAACGAGAGCCGCGAGACCGAGCAGCGCATCCGCGACACGCTGCAGTTCGTCGAGACGCTCACGACCTGGTCGGACGAGATGCTGCGGCTCAAGCCCGATACGCTGATGAAGGCGCTCGGCATCGGCGCGAAGATCAGCCAGACGGTCAGGCGCAAGCCGTCGAAGTAAGCAGTATGCGCAGTGCGGGCAGCCAGCCCGCTTTTTTCGGGGTTGTTATTTCTGTTTGTACAGAAATAACTGTAAATAAAGGATGAAAATGAACACCGTCTTGCCGTCGACCCACCCGCATGGCCGCACCGGGGCGCGCAGCATGACCGTCCTCGTGTGCGGCGCGAACGGCTTCATCGGGCGGGCACTGTGCGCGCAACTCGAAGCCGGCGGCCATCGTGTGCTGCGCGGCGTGCGCCATGCGGCCGGCCCGTGCGATGTCGCGATCGACTTCGCGAAGGACGTCGATCCCGACGCGTGGCTTGCGCGGCTGGACGGCGTCGACGTGGTGATCAATGCGGTCGGTATCCTCGCCGATCAGCGCGGCGCGACGCTCGACGCCGTACATCGCGCCGCGCCGTGCGCGCTCTTCACCGCGTGCTGCCGCGCAGGCGTACGGCGCGTGATCCAGATCTCGGCGCTTGGCGTCGAGCGTGGCGATACGCGCTACTTCGCCAGCAAGGTCGCGGCCGACCGCTTCCTGCAGACGCTGCCGATCGACTGCCGGATCGTGCGTCCCGCGCTCGTCTATGGCACGGCCGGCGCGTCGGCGCGGTTTTTCCGGATGCTCGCGAGCCTGCCCGTGCAGGTGCTGCCGGCGGGCGGCCATCAACGGCTGCGCCCCGTGCACGTCGACGATCTCGCCGAAGTCGTCGCGCGGTGCGTCGATGCGCCGGCGGCCGGCCGCGTGGTGATCGACGTGGTCGGCCACGACGAAGTCGAATACCGCGAGATGCTGGCCCGCTACCGCGCCGCGCTGGGGTTTCCGCCGGCCGCCCGCATTGCATTGCCGGGCCCGCTGGCCGGCGCGGCGGCCGTGCTGCTCGGCACGCTGCCGGGCGCGATCTTCACGCGCGACACGTGGACGATGCTGCGCGGCGGG
>NZ_JAAGPO010000258.1:0-11896 GCF_017104825.1 Burkholderia sp. Ac-20345
TCCCAGCGCTCGGCGCTGGCCTTGTTGAGCTTGAACCCGGCCGACACCTTCGCTTCGGCCAGCAGCTCGCCATACGGATCGAATGCCTTGAGCTGCGCGTACGGCTCGAATTCGTCCGGCACGATGTCGAGTGTCACCGACACATCCTGGTCGTCGTCGCCCTGAACCGTCACTTCCTTGTGCAGCATCGCGCGCCGCTGCTGCTCGTGGCGCATCAGCACCTCGGTGGCGGTCTTCACGAGCGTGCGGAACGCGTTCGCGTCCATCGGCTTCGGGTTCTTCTTGTCGCGGCCCATGGTCCACGGGCCGACGAGCGCGGGCTCGGACTCGCCGTCCTTGATCATCTCGACGGCCCAGCCGTCGTCGTCCTCGTTCTTGATGATGCGGGCCGTCCAGCCGTTGTCGCGCCAGAGGCCGTCTTCGTGGATGGAGGTGTCGTCGGTGTGCAGGTCGGATTCGGTCATGAGGAAAGCGGGGAGTACGGGCCACCGGGAGGTCGGGCAGTCGGCGACAGGACGGCGGCGCGCGGCCGGCATCGGCGCGTCGCTCGCCGCCATTGGCCCGGCGCGGCATGCAAAGGCGTCGATTTTACCTGCTGGCCGGCCGCTTGGCCCGCATGGCCCGCCACGTTGGCCATCCGGCCGATGTCCGCAGCTGCCGGCCGCCGTGCGCCGGGCACTCGAACCGACGCAAATATCAAACTCGTATTACGTCCCCGGCGGCCGATCCCGATCCCGTCCGATATCCCGTCCGCACGCCGCTTCATAGAATCGACGTTCAGGCTAAAAATAGCCTGAACGTCCTTTCAACGCCAAACCGGCCGTGCGCGTTCCGCGTCGCGCGGCCGATGAACCATCTGGAACTGCGCATGAGGAAATTCAATGTTCGCGTCGTTTTCGCGTACGACTGGCCGTTGACGCTGGCTGGCATCGAGCAGGTCGCGGGCAGCGGCTGTGCGATCGAGCTCGTCGCCGTCTACCGGAGCGTGGCCGAACTGGTTGCGTCGCTCGGCGGCGTCGACTGCGACGTCGTGCTGGTCGACTACGCGATCCGCGGAGACGAGCAGATGGACGGCCTCGCGCTGTTCCACTGGCTGCGGCGCACGCGTCCGAACGTCGGGATCGTCGCGCTGGTCGCGAACGAGAATCCGCTGATCTTCGGGTCGATCCTCGCGATCGGCGGCGTGAGCATCGTCAGCAAGTTCGACGAGGTCGGCCATATCGTCACGGCCATTCATTCGAGCTACAGCGGCGGGTGCTACCTGTCGCCGATCGTCAGGCGCGCGGTCGATGCCGGCGGCGAGCGCCGCGAGGCGCCCGTGAAGCTGTCGGCGCGCGAGATCGAGGTCATTCGCCTGTACCTGTCGGGTGTGCCGATCAAGACGATCGCGCAGCGCCTGAGCAAGGGCAAGCAGACGGTCAGCGCGCAGAAGATCAGTGCGATGAAGAAGCTTGGCGTGAACAACGACGTCGAGCTGATCCAGCGGGCGGCGGGGCTGGGGCTCGGCACCGGCGCCGCCGCCCCGTCATGTCCCGGCGGCGCCGTGTGAGCATGCGCGCGCCGGGCGCCTACCGTCACGCCGGCAACGCGAACCGCGTCACCGCGTCCCGCAGCGCCTCGGCCTGATCGCGCAGCGAATGCGCGGCGGCCGCGGCTTCCTCGACGAGCGCCGCGTTCTGCTGCGTGACCTGGTCCATCTCGCCCACCGCGCGATTGACCTGCTCGATCCCGGCGCTCTGTTCGCGCGACGCATGGCTGATCTCGTCGAGGATCTCGTTCACGCGCCGCACCGACTGCACGATCTCGGCCATCGTCTCGCCCGCGTGCGTGACCAGCGCCGCGCCTTGCTCGACGGTCTCGTTCGACGACACGATCAGCGACTTGATCTCCTTCGCGGCCGTCGCCGAGCGTTGCGCGAGCGAGCGCACCTCGGCCGCGACCACCGCGAAGCCGCGGCCCTGTTCGCCCGCCCGCGCGGCTTCGACGGCCGCATTCAGCGCGAGGATGTTGGTCTGGAACGCGATCCCGTCGATCACGCCGATGATGTCGCCGATCTTGTGCGAGCGGTCGGTGATCTCGTTCATCGTGCGCACGACGTCGTCGACCACCGCGCTGCCGCGCGTCGCGACCTGCGCGGCCTGGCCGGCGAGCGTCGCGGCCTGCGCGGCGCTGTCCGCGTTCTGCTTCACGTTCGCGGTCATCTGGTCCATGCTCGACGCGGTCTGCACGAGCGCGGCCGCCTGTTCCTCGGTGCGCTGCGACAGGTCCGTGTTGCCGGATGCGATCTCGCTTGCACCGACGTTGATGTTCTCGGTGCCCATCCGCACGCGCGACACCATGTCGATCAGCCCGCCCTGCATCGTGTGCAGCGCGTGCAGCAGGCTGCCGCGATCGTCGTGCTTCACGGTGACGTGCGCGGTCAGGTCGCCCTGCGCGATGCGCTGCGCGGCGTCGAGCGCCACTTCCAGTTCGCCGCCGAGGTTCGCGCGCACGCTTTTCAGCACCAGCACCATCACGGCGGTCGCGATCCCGCCGAGCACGGCCGTCATCGCGAGCCAGCGGCCGACGCTTTCGAGCACCGCCGAGCGCACGTCGTTCATGTACATGCCGGTCACGAGATACCAGTCCCACGGCGCGAAGCGCTGCACGGCGCTGGTTTTGTCCTGCGGCTTGTCGGCGCCCGGCTTCGGCCACAGATACTCGACGAAACCCTTGCCGCCTTCCAGGTTGCCGGCCTTCACGATCTCGACGAACAGGTGCTTGCCGTTCGGATCGGTGAAATTCGACACGTCCTTGCCGTTGAGCTCGGACTTGATCGGATGCATCACGATCACCGGCTTCGAGTCGTTGATCGAGATGTAGCCGTCGGCGCCGTAGCGCATCGCGGCGATCGCCTCGAGCGCCTTCTGCTTCGCTTCGGCTTCCGGCAGCGCGTTCTGCTGCGACAGCTTGTAGAAATGGTCGGTCACGCTCGCGGCCTGCGCGACCAGTGAAGCGAGCTGGTCGCGGCGGTCCGTGATCATCGATGCGCGCGTCTGCCATGCGCCGAGCCCGGCGATCACGAGCAGGCCGAGCCAGAGGATGACGATCATCGAGGCGAGTTTCTGATTCAGGGAAAGGTTGCGCATGGTGTGTGGTCGGTCGGTCGTGGAAGCTCGCCGAAACGGCGTGACGGGATAAGTGTCTTGACGGCGCCCGGCATGCGTCCCCGTAGACGGGTTATCCCTAGGAACCGGTACCGTGGATGCATCCCTCTAATGACGATAAGGGTATCTATGCATATGCATAACGGGTGTCGCTATACTCACGGGGCGATGGCGTGCGCGCAGCGGGCCCGGCTCGGCGGCGCGGCGGCGAATGAAACCGAAAGGAGGCAACGATGCGAATTCTGGTGGTAGGGGCCGGCGCGGTCGGCGGATATTTCGGCGGCCGGCTGGCCGCGGCGGGGCGCGACGTGACGTTCCTGGTGCGCGACGGCCGTGCGGCGGCGCTGGCGCGTGACGGGCTGCTGATCCGCAGCCCGCGCGGCGACCTGACGCTCGCGAACGTGCAGACCGTGCGCGCGATCGATGCGGATGCCGGCGTCGCGCCGTTCGACCTTGTGCTGCTGAGCTGCAAGGCGTACAGCCTCGACGATGCGATTCACTCGTTCGCACCGTTCGTCGGCCCGCAGACGTTGATCCTGCCGATGCTCAACGGCATGCGTCATCTCGACGTACTGCGCGACCGGTTCGGCGCCGCGCAGGTGCTCGGCGGGCTGTGCGTGATCGCGGCGACGCTCGATCGCGAGCAGCGCATCGTGCACCTCAACGACACACACGGGGTCACCTTCGGTGAACTCGCGGGCGGCGAATCGCCGCGCGTGCGGGCGGTGGCCGAGGTGCTCGGCGGCGCGGGCTTCGATGCGACGCTCAGCGACAACGTGGCCGCACGGATGTGGGAAAAATGGGTGTTCCTCGCGACGCTCGCCGCGAGCACGTCGCTGTTCCGTGGCTCGGTGGGCGACATTCTCGCCGCGCCGGACGGCCGCCGCCTGCTCGAGACGATGCTCGGCGAATGCAGCGCGATTGCCGAGCACAACGGCTATCGGCCCGACCCGGCCGCGATCGAGCGGATGCAGCGGATGGTGCTGACGCCGTCGCCGCTGACCGCGTCGATGCTGCGCGACGTCGAGAACCACGCGCGCGTCGAAGCCGATCACGTGATCGGTGATCTGCTCGCGCGGCGCGATCCGCAGGCGGCCGATGCGCTGTCGCTGCTGCGGATCGCGTACAACCACCTGAAGGCGTACGAAGTGCGTACGGCGCGCGAGCACGCGGCCGCGTAAGCACCGGAGCGGGCGGCCGCCCGGCCGTTCCGCGCTGCACAAATTTGCCGTCCGGCGCCATTTGCGGCCGGAATGCGCAAAAAAGTATCGGAAATCAGGCGTAAAGTTGGTGGAGCCGCGCGCTCGATCGACCTACATTGCTTCCCATGCGACCGGTCGCGTCGCCGCGTGAAATGTGCGGCGCACGCGCGCAACGAACCGGCCAGCGAGACATGGGAATGGAGACGCCAACAATGATGCACCCCGATCTGGAAGTGGTCGAAGTGCGACGCGACGAGTCGTTCAAGGTCTGGTCGCACGGCTATCCGTATCGCACGATCCGCTGGCACTTCCATCCCGAATTCGAACTGCACCTGATCGTCGCGACGCGCGGCAAGTATTTCGTCGGCGATCACATCGGCTCGTTCGACCCCGGCCATCTCGTGCTGCTCGGCCCGAACCTGCCGCACAACTGGGTCAGCGACATGGCCGAAGGCGAAACCGTCGAGCGCCGCAATCTCGTGATCCAGTTCGACCCGGCGTTCGTGCGCCGCTGCATGGACGCGTTTCCCGAATGCCGCGATGCGCAGGCGCTGCTCGACGATGCGCGGCGCGGGGTCGGCTTCGACGCGGCGACCAGCGCCGCGATCGCGCCGCTGTTCGACGAACTGCTGGCCGCGCGCGGCATGCGCCGCATCGCGCTGTTCATGACGATCCTCGAACGGCTTTGCGGGGCGGCCGAACGCACGCTGCTCGCGAGCCCCGCGTACGACCAGGCCGATGTCACGCCGACGCGGCTCAGCCACGCGCTGTCGTACATCGGCAAGAACCTCGCGTCCGAGCTGCGCGAAGCCGATCTCGCGCAACTGACGGGACAGAGCGTCAGTGCGTTCTCGCGAGCGTTCCACCGCCAGACGGGCATGCCGTTCGTCCAGTACGTGAATCGTCTGCGGATTGAGTCCGCGTGCCAGATGCTGCTCGCCGACGACGCGAACATCACCGATATCTGCTTCCAGGCCGGCTTCAACAACGTGTCGAACTTCAACCGCCAGTTCCGCGCGGTGAAGGGGATGGCGCCGTCCGAATTCCGCGCGCTGCAGCGCCTGAATGCGCGCAGCCGCGAGCTTGCGCTGCACGCGGCGCCCACCGGCAATCCGCTGCCGCCACGCGTCGTCACGCCCGGTATCCCCGAGCTCGCGCCGCAGCCCGGATGATCGCGGGGCCGCGGCCCGCCTGAACTTTCCCCACCGTTTCACCCAGCGCAATCGCGTCGCCCACGTCGCGAGGGGCGCGTTCACCCACGAAAAAGCTGCATATACAACCGGAGACACCGTCATGACGCATGCATCGCCCGCTTCATCCCCCCGCCGCGCCGCCCGCATGGCGGTGGTTGCCGCGCTCGCCGTTGCGGCCTGGCTGCCCGCCGCCGCCGTGCACGCCGCACCGCTGCGGATCGGCATGACGTTCCAGGAGCTGAACAACCCGTATTTCGTGACGATGCAGAAGGCGCTGAACGACGCGGCCGCGTCGATCGGCGCGCAGGTCGTCGTCACCGATGCGCATCACGACGTCAGCAAGCAGGTGAGCGACGTCGAGGACATGCTGCAGAAGAAGATCGACATCCTGCTCGTGAACCCGACCGATTCGACCGGGATCCAGTCGGCGATCACGCAGGCGAAGAAGGCCGGCGCGGTGGTGGTGGCCGTCGATGCGAACGCGAACGGCCCGGTCGATTCGTTCGTCGGCTCGAAGAACTACGACGCCGGCGTGATGTCGTGCGACTACCTCGCGAAGGCGATCGGCGGCAGCGGCGAGGTCGCGATTCTCGACGGCATCCCGGTCGTGCCGATTCTCGAACGCGTGCGCGGCTGCAAGGCGGGGCTCGCGAAATATCCGAACGTGAAGCTGGTCGACACGCAGAACGGCAAGCAGGAGCGCGCGACCGCGCTGTCGGTGACCGAGAACATGATCTCCGCGCATCCGAACCTGAAGGGCATCTTCAGCGTGAACGACGGCGGCGCGATGGGCTCGCTTGCCGCGATCGAGAGCTCGGGCAAGGACATCAAGCTGACGAGCGTCGACGGCGCGCCCGAGGCGATCGCCGCGATCCAGAAGCCGAATTCGAAATTCATCGAGACGACCGCTCAGTTCCCGGCCGACCAGGTGCGCATCGCGCTCGGCATCGCGATCGCGCGCAAGTGGGGCGCGACGGTGCCGAAGGCGATCCCGGTCGACGTGAAGGTGGTCGATCGCGGCAACGCGAAGGGCTTCAGCTGGTGAACGACGTGCGACGCGACGCGAAGGGCGGCGGCACGGCCGGCGCCCTTCGTACGGAGAAGCCGATGGACACGATACTCAGGCTCAGCCACATCACGAAAAGCTTTCCGGGCGTGAAGGCGCTGTCCGACATTCATCTGGAGATCGCGCGCGGCGAGATTCACGCGCTGCTCGGCGAGAACGGCGCGGGCAAGTCGACGCTGATGAAGATCCTGTGCGGCATTCATCAGCCGGATGCCGGCACGATCGAGATCGACGGCACCGCACGCCATTTCGCGGACTATCACGAAGCGGTCGCGGCGGGCGTCGGCATCGTGTTCCAGGAATTCAGCCTGATTCCGCACCTCGATGCCGTCGACAACCTGTTCCTCGGCCGCGAGCTGCGCACGCGCTGGGGCGCACGCGACCGCAAACGGATGCGTCACGCGGCGGCCGCGATCTTCGCGCGGCTCGGCGTGGCGATCGATCTCGATGCGCCGATCCGCGCGCTGTCGGTCGCGCAGCAGCAGTTCGTCGAGATCGGCAAGGCGTTGTCGCTCGACGCGCGCATCCTGATCCTCGACGAACCGACCGCCACGCTCACGCCGGCCGAGGCCGGGCACCTGTTCGCGATCATGCGCGAGCTGAAGCGGCAGGGCGTCGCGATGATCTTCATCTCGCACCACCTCGACGAGATATTCGCGGTGTGCGACCGCATCACGGTGCTGCGCGACGGCCAGTACGTGGCGACGACCGACGTTGCGTGCACGGACGTCGAACAGCTCGTGCGGATGATGGTCGGCCGACGGATCGAAAGCAGCTTCCCGCCGAAGCCGGCCCGCGCGGCCGATGCGCCGCGGGTACTGGAGGTCGATGAACTGCAGATCGAGCGCGGCGGCCCGGTGAACCGCTTCACGCTGCATGCCGGCGAGATCCTCGGCTTCGCCGGGCTGGTCGGCTCGGGCCGCACGGAAACCGCGCTCGCGGTGATCGGCGCGACGCGTGCGCATCGCAAGGACGTGCGCGTGCGCGGCACGGCGGAGAAGCTCGCCGATCCGGCCGACGCGCTGCGCGCAGGCATCGGCATCCTGCCGGAAAGCCGCAAGACGGAAGGGCTCGTCACGTCGTTCTCGATCCGCGACAACATCTCGCTGAACAACCTCGGCAAGTACCGGTCGATGCGCTGGCTGATCGACCGCCGCGGCGAGGCGCGCGCGACGCATGACGTGATGCGGCGCGTCGGCGTGAAGGCGCCGTCGATCCACACCGAGGTCGCAACGTTGTCCGGCGGCAACCAGCAGAAGGTCGTGATCGCGCGCTGGCTGAACCATCACACGTCGGTGCTGATCTTCGACGAGCCGACGCGCGGCATCGACGTCGGCGCGAAAGCCGAAATCTACGGGCTGATGCGCGAACTCACCGCGCGCGGCTACGCCATCATCATGATCTCGTCCGAGTTGCCGGAAATCGTCGGCATGTGCGATCGCGTCGCCGTGTTCCGGCAGGGCCGCATCGAGGCGACGCTCGCAGGCGACGAGATCGATCCCGACACGGTCATGACCTATGCCACGGCCGGCACGCGAGGAGCGACCCATGAACCTGCCTGATTCTTCTTCCACGCCTTCCACGACGCTCGCGGCCACCGCCGGAAACGGCGGCGCACCGCCGCCACGCGCGATGTGGGCGCAGCTGCGGCGCTCGACGCTGTTCTATCCGCTGGTCGGGCTGATCGTCGTGTGCATCGCGATGATGATCGCGAGCCCGAGCTTCCTGTCCGCCGCGAACCTCGAGAACGTGCTGCGCCAGGTGTCGATCAACGCGATCATCGCGGTAGGCATGACCTGCGTGATCCTGACCGGCGGGATCGACCTGTCGGTCGGCTCGGTGATGGCGCTGTCGGGCACGCTGGCGGCCGGGCTGATGGTCGCGGGCGTGAACGCGGTTGCCGCGCTCGCGATCGGCATCGCGGTCGGCCTCGGTTTCGGCTTCCTGAACGGCGTGTTCGTCGCGTTCGCGGGGATGCCGCCGATCATCGTCACGCTCGCGACGATGGGCATCGCGCGCGGCCTGGCACTGATCTACACGGGCGGCTATCCGATCGACGGCTTGCCCGACTGGGTCGCATTCTTCGGTAGCGGCAAGGTGTTCGGCATCCAGGCGCCCGTGCTGATCATGCTGGTGGTCTATGCCATCGCATGGCTGCTGCTCGACCGGATGCCGTTCGGCCGCTACGTGTATGCGATCGGCGGCAACGAACAGGCGACGCGGCTCACCGGCGTGCGGGTCGCGCGCGTGAAGCTGATCGTCTACACGCTGGCCGGGCTCACGTCGGCGCTCGCCGCGATCGTGCTGACCGGGCGGCTGATGAGCGGTCAGCCGAACGCCGGCGTGGGCTTCGAGCTCGACGCGATCGCGGCCGTCGTGATGGGCGGCACGTCGATCTCCGGCGGGCGCGGCGCGATCCTCGGCACGCTGGTCGGCGCGCTGCTGCTCGGCGTGCTCAACAACGGGCTGAACATGATCGGCGTGAACCCGTATGTGCAGAACGTGATCAAGGGCGGAATCATCCTGCTCGCGATCTACATCAGCCGCGAACGGTCGCGGTAGCGATCGATTCATCAGTCATCCATATCATCCACAAAAGAGACAATCCATGACGACACCCGAAGCCCCGCCGCGGATGACCGCGGTCGTCTGCCACGGCCCCGAGGACTATCGCGTCGAACAGGTCGCGAAGCCGCGCCCCGGCGCGAACGAGCTCGTGATCCGCATCGCCGCATGCGGGATTTGCGCGAGCGACTGCAAGTGCTATACCGGCGCGAAGATGTTCTGGGGCGGCCCGAGCCCGTGGGTGAAGGCACCCGTGATTCCCGGCCATGAATTCTTCGGCTACGTTGAAGCGCTCGGCGACGGGGCGGCCGAGCACTTCGGCGTGGCGGTGGGCGACCGCGTGATCGCCGAGCAGATCGTGCCGTGCGGCAAGTGCCGCTATTGCAAGTCGGGCCAGTACTGGATGTGCGAAGTGCACAACATCTTCGGCTTCCAGCGCGAGGTGGCCGACGGCGGGATGGCCGAGTACATGCGCATTCCGCCGACCGCGATCGTCCACAAGATCCCGCTCGGCGTGTCGCTTGAAGACGCGGCGATCATCGAGCCGCTGTCGTGTGCGATCCATACGGTGAACCGCGGCGACGTCCAGCTCGACGATGTGGTCGTGATCGCGGGTGCGGGCCCGCTCGGGCTGATGATGACGCAGGTCGCGCACCTGAAGACGCCGAAGAAGCTCGTCGTGATCGACCTGATCGACGAGCGGCTGGAACTCGCGCGGCAGTACGGTGCGGACGTGACGATCAACCCGAAGCGCGACGACGCGCGCGAGATCGTCAGGTCGCTCACCGACGGTTACGGCTGCGACGTCTACATCGAGACCACCGGCGCGCCGGTCGGCGTGAGCCAGGGGCTCGACCTGATCCGCAAGCTCGGCCGCTTCGTCGAATTCAGCGTGTTCGGCGAGGATGCGACCGTCGACTGGTCGATCATCGGCGACCGCAAGGAACTCGACGTGCGCGGTGCGCACCTGGGGCCATACTGCTACCCGATCGCGATCGACCTGCTCGCACGCGGGCTCGTCACGTCGAAAGGCATCGTCACGCACGATTTCGCGCTCGAGGACTGGGACGACGCGATCCGCGTCGCGAAATCGCCCGAATCGATCAAGGTGCTGCTGAAGCCGGCCCGCTGACGGCCGGCATGCGCCTCACCGGAGACATCATGGAATACGTCATAGGCGTCGACATCGGCACGCAGAGCACCAAGGCGCTGCTCGTCGACCGGCACGGCACGATCGTCGCGCGGCGCTCGGCCGGTTATCAGCCCGATACGCCGCGCCCGCTGTGGGCCGAGCAATGGCCGCAGGTGTGGTTCGACGCGGTGCTCGCGTGCATCGCGGGCTGCGTGAGCGATGCGCACGCGCAGGGCGTGCCGGCCGATGCGATCTGCGCGGTGTGCGTGAGCAGCCTGTACGGCGGCTCGGGCATTCCGGTCGACAGCGACATGCGGCCAATCCATCCGTGCCTGATCTGGATGGACCGGCGCGCGACCGCGGAAGTCGACTGGGTCAACGCGAACGTGAACGTCGAGCGGCTGCGCGTGATCACGGGCAACGGCGTCGACAGCTATTACGGCTTCACGAAGATGCTGTGGCTGCGCGACCAGCGCCCGGACGTATGGGCGAACGTGCGCTATTTCCTGCCGCCGAACGCGTACGTGATCTACCTGCTGACCGGCGAGGTCGCGGTCGATCACAGTTCGGCCGGCAATATCGGCGGCGTGTACGACGTCGCGCGCCGCGAGTGGTCCGACGACGCGCTCGACATGCTCGGCATTCCGGCGACGATGATGCCCGAGCGGCTCGTCGAATCGACGGACATCGTCGGCGGGCTGCTGTCGCAATGGACGGCGCAGCTCGGGCTGCCGGCCGGCACGCCTGTCGTCGCGGGCGGCGTCGATGCGGCCGTCGCGACCTTCGCGGCCGGCGCGACGCGCACGGGGCAGCATGTCGCGATGATCGGCACCAGCATGTGCTGGGGTTACGTGAGCCAGCATGTGGATGCACGGCACGGGCTCGTCAGCATGCCGCACGTGTTCAACGGACAGCGCGATCTTTACGTGTTCGGCGGCGCGATCACGGCCGGCGCGTCGGTCGCGTGGTTTCGCGACCAGTTCTGTCACGCGGAAATCGATGCGGCGCGCCTGCTGCCGCATGGCGATCCGCACGTATTGCTCGAGGAAGCGGCCGAAAGCGTGCCGCCGGGCGCCGACGGCGTGCTGTTCCTGCCGTACCTGATGGGCGAGCGCAGCCCCGTGTGGGACGCGAAGGCGAGCGGTGCGTTCGTCGGGCTGAGTCTCGCCCATACGCGTGCGCACCTGTATCGCGCGGTGCTCGAAGGCGTTGCGTTCGCATTGCGGCACAACATCGAGGCCGGGCGGCGTGGCGCGGCTGCGCTCGACGACCGGCTGATCGTCGTGGGCGGTGCCGCGCATTCGGCGCTATGGATGCAGATCATCGCGGACGTGACGGGCTTCCCGGTGTGGACCATCGAGCAGGACGTCGAAGCCGCGATGGGGGCGGCGTTGCTCGCGGGCGTCGGGGCAGGGCTCGTGTCGCACGACGACGCGCAGGGCGGCTGGGTCACGCTCGTCGAGCGTGCGCGGCCCGATGCCGAACGCGCGAAAGCGTATGCGGCGCGCTTTGCGCTCTACACGGCGCTGTATCCGGCGCTCAAACCGATCATGCACGGGTTGCACACGCCATCATGAAGACACGATTCGATT
>NZ_JAAGPO010000025.1:0-78390 GCF_017104825.1 Burkholderia sp. Ac-20345
AGCCGGACGGGCTGCCTGCTCCTTCGCCGGTGCCGGAGCAACCGGTGCGGGCGCCGGAGCCGGCGACACGCCGAACAGGCCCTTCAGCCAGCCGATGAAGCCGCCGCTTGCCGCGGCGACAGGCGCGGGTGCCGGAACGGGCTCGACCGGACGCTGCGGCGCCGGGGTCGGGGCCGGACGCTCGGGCGTGATGCCCTTGACCGCGGCTTCCTGCTTCGGCTTCACTTCTGCCGTGCGCTTGCTGTAGCCGGTTTCCGACTCGAGTTCGCGTGCTGCTTCCTCGGCCATCTTCCAGGACGCGCGCGGATCGTCGAGACGTGCGTCGTCGTGACGCAGGCGCTCGAGCTTGTAGTGCGGCGTATCGAGGTGCTTGTTCGGGATCAGCACGATGCCGACCTTGAAGCGCGACTCGATCTTGTTGATTTCCTGACGCTTTTCGTTGAGCAGGAAGGCGGTCACCTCGACCGGCACCTGGCAATGGATCGCCGCGGTGTTTTCCTTCATCGCTTCTTCCTGAATGATCCGCAGGACCTGCAGCGCGGACGATTCGGTGTCGCGGATGTGACCAGTGCCGTTACAACGCGGGCAGGTCACGTGGCTGCCTTCCGACAGGGCCGGACGCAGGCGCTGGCGCGACAGTTCCATCAGGCCGAAACGGGAGATCTTGCCCATCTGGACGCGCGCACGGTCATGCTTGAGCGCGTCTTTCAGGCGCTGCTCGACTTCGCGCTGGCTCTTCGCCGATTCCATGTCGATGAAATCGATCACGATCAGGCCGCCGAGGTCGCGCAGGCGGAGCTGGCGGGCGACTTCGTCGGCTGCTTCGAGGTTCGTGCGGGTGGCCGTTTCCTCGATGTCCGCGCCCTTGGTCGCGCGCGCCGAGTTCACGTCGATCGCGACGAGCGCTTCGGTGTGGTCGATCACGATCGCGCCGCCCGACGGCAGCGGCACCGTGCGCGAGTACGCGGTCTCGATCTGGTGCTCGATCTGGAAGCGGGAGAACAGCGGCACGTCGTCGTGGTAGCGCTTCACCTTCGCGACGTTGTCCGGCATCACGATGTCCATGAATGCGCGGGCCTGATCGTGAATTTCGTTCGTATCGATCAGGATTTCGCCGATATCGGGCTGGAAATAGTCCCGGATCGCGCGGATCACGAGGCTCGATTCCAGGTAGATCAGCATCGGCTGGCCGGCGTTGCCGCTTTGCGACGCCGCTTCGATCGCGCGCCACAGTTGCAGCAGGTAGTTCAGGTCCCACTGCAGTTCCTCGGCGCTGCGGCCGATGCCCGCGGTACGGGCGATCATGCTCATGCCGTCCGGGATCTGCAGTTGCGCCATCGTCTCGCGCAGTTCCTGGCGCTCGTCGCCTTCGATCCGGCGCGACACACCGCCGCCGCGCGGGTTGTTCGGCATCAGCACCAGATAGCGGCCGGCGAGCGAGATGAACGTGGTGAGGGCAGCGCCCTTGTTGCCGCGCTCTTCCTTCTCGACCTGGACGATCAGCTCCTGGCCTTCGCGCAGGGCATCCTGGATGCGCGCGGAGCGCATGTCGATGCCTTCCTTGAAGTACTGGCGGGCGACTTCCTTGAACGGCAGGAAGCCGTGGCGGTCTTCGCCGTAGTTGACGAAGCACGCTTCGAGCGACGGCTCGATACGGGTGATGACACCTTTGTAGATATTGCCTTTGCGCTGTTCGCGCCCGGCTGTCTCGATGTCGATGTCGATGAGCTTTTGCCCATCGACGATGGCGACGCGCAGCTCCTCCTGCTGCGTCGCATTGAACAGCATGCGTTTCATGAACGACTCCAGGCGGCTCTGCTGGCGGCGCCTCGCGGTTGTCAGTCGCGAGGGCGGGAACGACGGCAGGCCGCGCCTTGTTGTGTTGTCACAAGCACGCTGGAGCGGGAACGATGGCGGGGAGAATTGCCTGAAGAGGCGCTTGGGCCCGAAAGACGGGGCCGGCGGCCATAGGGCACCTGCGAACACGGCTTCAAAGCACGGCGTCCACACACCGCACGCTGTCAGAGCGCGCTAAGCCTGAGGCCGGGCACTGCCGCGGGGCGCGTCGTCATGCGTCGCGCGTGCCAACGGGCGGCAGATGCTGCGGCTTGGGCCGCAGCGGGGAGTATCGAATCCAGCCCGACTTTCCCGCCTGGGGTGTACTTCCCTGGTTTGACGTCGCCAGGCCCCGCACGCTTCGCGGAGCCAAATCGGGCGCAACGCCGTAATTTTCGCAACCGGCAGCCTGCGCGGACGCACTTCGCGCCGTCGGGCTGCCGATCAAATTCTTTTCAACCAACTTTCCGTTACCGCGGCGCCTTGCCGACCGAATCCGCCTGTGGGCGCGATCCTTGCCGACGGGCGGCGCCGTGCGTGCAACTTGCTGCATCTCTTTGATTAGGGGTGAGCAGCAGACCCCCGGCGCAAGTAAAATAGCGGTTTGCGCTTGCGCCTTGCCCGGTTGGTCCGGGCCGGCCGGTGAGGCCGCCCGCAACGTCAGGCTGGGCAAAATTATATTCAGTATGAACGAGTTAGGCAAAATATCCCAGAATTCGGTCGCAAGCGGCCAGGTATCGATGATCGAGATCGACGAAAACTCGGCCGGTCAGCGAATCGACAACTTCCTGTTGCGCGTCTGTAAAGGCGTGCCGAAAAGTCATATTTACCGGATCCTCCGCAGCGGCGAAGTCCGCGTAAACAAGGGTCGGGTCGATGCGCAGTATCGGCTTGCCCATGGCGACGTCGTCCGTGTGCCGCCCGTGCGCGTGGCCGCGGCGGATCTCGCACGCGCCGACACGCCCGTCGTGCCGCCCGCGAATTTCAACGTGCTGTACGAGGACGACGCGATGCTCGTCATCGACAAGCCGGCCGGGGTTGCCGTCCACGGCGGCAGCGGCGTCGCGTTCGGCGTGATCGAGCAGATGCGCCAGGCGCGCCCGCGGGCGAAATTCCTCGAGCTCGTGCACCGGCTCGACCGCGAGACGTCCGGGGTCCTGATGCTCGCGAAGAAGCGTACGGCGCTGGTGGGGCTGCACGAACAGATTCGCGAGAACAAGATGGACAAGCGCTACTTTGCGTGCGTCCACGGCGAATGGCAACCCGACTGGGGCCGCCGCCGCGCGGTGAAGGCGCCGCTGTTCAAGTATTCGACCCCGGAAGGGGAGCGTCGCGTGCGCGTGCAGGACGACGGGCTGCCGTCGCATACGGTGTTCAACCTCGTCGACCGCTGGCCCGAGTACGCGCTCGTCGAAGCGGAACTCAAGACGGGGCGGACCCATCAGATTCGTGTGCACCTCGCGCATCTCGGCCTGCCGATCGCCGGCGACGCCAAGTATGGCGATTTCGCACTGAACAAGGCGCTGGCGCGCGCGAATGCGCAGCCGTCGTTGAAACGGATGTTCCTGCATGCGTACCGGCTGCGGCTCGCCCACCCGCTGACCGGCGAGGCACTGCAGTTCGATGCGCCGCTGCCGGACGAATGCCGGCGCTTCCTCGATCAACTCAGCGCACTGCGCGATACCGCCTGAACCGCATGGCTCGACAGCAATTTGACCTGATCGTCTTCGACTGGGACGGCACGCTGATGGATTCGACTGCGCACATCGCGCACAGCATCCAGGCCGCATGCCGCGATCTCGGCCTGCCCACGCCGTCCGACGAGGCGTCGCGTTACGTGATCGGCCTCGGGCTGCGCGATGCGCTGCAGATTACGGCTCCGACCCTCGATCCGTCCGACTATTCGCGGCTCGCCGAGCGCTACCGCTATCACTATCTGCTCGACGACCAGCGCATCGAGCTGTTCGCCGGCGTGCGCGAACTGCTCGCCGAGCTGCGCGACACGGGCTATCTGCTCGCCGTTGCAACCGGCAAGGGTCGGGTCGGGTTGAATCGCGTGCTCGACCAGTCGAAGCTGACGAGCCTGTTCGATGCGACGCGCTGCGCGGATGAAACCTTCTCGAAGCCCCATCCGGCGATGCTGCATGAACTGTCCCGGGAATTGGGGCAGGACCTGTCGCGCACCGTGATGATCGGCGACACGACGCACGATCTGCAGATGGCCGCGAGCGCCGGAGCGGCCGGTGTCGGCGTTGCGTACGGTGCGCACACGGCCGACGCGCTGGCTGCGCTCACGCCGCGCTTCGTCGCGCCGGACGTCGACGCGCTGGCCGCGTGGCTGCGGGAGCACGCATGAGCGCGGCGCCGGACGCCGTGCGCGTGTGCGCATCGGATGCCCTGGCCGACGGCGGAGCGGGCGTGCGCGTTGACGCGACGCTGCGCGGCGAGCAGGCCGTCGTGTTCTTCGTGCGCTACGAGGGCCAGGCATACGGTTACCTGAACCGTTGTGCGCATGTGCCGATGGAACTCGACTGGGCGGAAGGGCAGTTCTTCGAATCGTCGGGCCTCTACCTGATGTGCGCGACACATGGCGCGATCTACGAGCCGAACACCGGCAAATGCGTCGGCGGCCCGTGCCGCGGCGGCCGCCTGCGGCCGGTCGAGGTCGACGAGCGCGACACGTCAGACGGGCGTGCGGTATTCTGGGTGCCCGACGCCGACCTGCGTCCCGCCGTTCCCGCCACGACCGACTAACGACAACACTGCATGGCCGACCAACCGAATTCCCCGGATTCCTCCGCCCGTCCCGACAGCCGTGAACCGAACTGGGAGCGTGCGGCGCTCGAGCGGATCGCGCTCGCGGCCGTCAAGGAGCAGCGCGCGGCGCGACGCTGGAAGATCTTCTTCCGCTTCGCGTTCCTCGCCGTATTCGTGCTGTTCGCGTTCGCGCTGATCGATTTCTCGAGCGATTCGAAGTTTTCTTCGAGCGGGCGGCATACGGCGCTCGTGACGATCGACGGCGAGATCGCGGCCGGCGTCAACGCAAATGCCGACGACATCAACACGGCGCTCGCCGCTGCGTTCGACGACGACGGCACGGCCGGTGTCGTGCTGCGGATCAACAGCCCGGGCGGCAGCCCGGTGCAGGCCGGGATGGTCTACGACGAGATCCGCCGGCTGCGCGCGAAGTATCCGGACAAGCCGCTGTACGTCGTCGTGACCGACATGTGCGCATCGGGCGGCTATTACATCGCGTCTGCGGCCGACAAGATCTTCGTCGACAAGGCGAGCATCGTCGGGTCGATCGGCGTGCTGATGGACGGTTTCGGCTTTACTGGGCTGATGGGCAAGCTCGGCGTCGAGCGGCGCCTGCATACGTCGGGCGAAAACAAGGGCTTCTACGACCCGTTCTCGCCGGAAACGCCGAAGATGGACGCGCATGCGCAGGCATTGCTCGACCAGGTGCACGCGCAGTTCATCAAGGCCGTGAAGGATGGCCGCGGCAAGCGGCTGCACGAGACGCCCGACATGTTCTCGGGCCTGTTCTGGACCGGCGAGAAGAGCGTCGAGCTCGGGCTCGCCGACGGCTACGGCACGACCGACACGGTCGCGCGTGACGTGCTGAAGGCGCCGGATCTCGTCGACTACACGGTGAAGGAAAGCCTGACGAACCGTGTCGCGCGCAAGTTCGGCGCGGCCGTCGGCGGCGCCGCGATGAAGGCGCTGACGGCCGGCGGCGCGTCGGTCAGCTTGCGCTGACCGGAAGCGGGCGGGCCGCGATGGCCCGCCGGTCGGTCGCTTGGCGGTTCGGCTGTTGCGGCTTCAGTTCGCCAGCAGCAGGAAGATCGCAGGGCGCTTGTGCAGATTCGGCGCAGGCGCCTTTTTCCAGTCCGCAGCGGTGCGGCTCGCGATCGTCTCGGTCGCGAGGGTCAGGTCGGCCGCGACACAGATCTGCGTCGACGGTGCGCAGGTCGCGACGAGCGTGTCGAGCATCGCCTGATTCCGGTACGGCGTTTCGATGAAGATCTGCGTCTGGCGCGCCTTGCGCGACAGTTGCTCGAGTTCGCGCAGGCGTTTCGCGCGCGCGGCCGCGTCGACCGGCAGGTAGCCGTTGAACGCGAAGCTCTGGCCGTTCAGGCCCGATGCCATCAGTGCGAGCAGGATCGAACTCGGCCCGACGAGCGGCACGACCTTCACGCCGCGCTCGTGCGCGCGGCGCACCAGCAATGCACCGGGATCGGCGACGGCCGGGCAGCCGGCCTCCGACACGAGGCCGGCATCCGCGCCGGCCAGTATGGGCGCGAGCAGCCGGTCGATGGCGCCGGCCGGCGTATTGACGTTCAGTTCGCTGATCTCGATTTCCTGGATCGGGCGCGTCGTGCCGATCTTCTTCAGAAATGCACGCGTCGTCTTCGCGTTCTCGCCGATGTAATAGCCGAGCGTGCCGGCGCGCGCCTGCACGGTCGCGGGCAGTACGGCCGCGAGCATCGATTCGTCGCCTTCGCCAAGCGTGTTCGGGACGAGGTAAAGCGTGCCGGCGGTCATGCGCGGTCTCCACGGGTGGTTGCAAACAACGGATATTCGGCGGCGCGCAGCATGCGCGTGAGCGCGATCAGCGGCAGGCCGACGAGGGCGGTCGGGTCGTTCGAGTCGATCGCGTCGAGCAGCGCGATGCCGAGCCCTTCGGACTTGGCGCTGCCGGCGACGTCGTACGGCGTTTCCGCACGCAGGTACGCGTCGAGTTCGGCCTCGGGCAGCGAGCGGAAGCGCACGCGCGTGACGAGGTCCTCGACCTGCGCTTCGCCCGTGCGGCTGTCGTACAGGCAGAGCGCACTGTGGAATTCGACTTCGCGGCCCTGCATCGACACGAGCTGCGCGAGCGCGCGCTCATGCGTGCCGGGCTTGCCGATCTGGAGCCCGTCGAAGGTCGCGACCTGGTCCGACCCGATCACGAGCACGCCGTCCGGCGCGTCGATCGTGGCAGCGACGGCACGCGCTTTCGCCTCGGCGAGGCGCAGGGCGGTCGCGGCCGGCGTTTCGCCGTCGTGCGGGGTTTCGTCGAGGTCGGGCGACACGACGTCGAAGGGGATGCCGAGGCGCTCGAGGAGCGCGCGGCGGTAGCGTGAACTGGAGGCAAGAATCAGCCGCGGCGGGCGGCAAACGGTATCCGGCATGGTCGGTTGGATCGGTGAGTCGTCGGGGGTGGCGCGGCGTTGCGCGGACGCAAGCTTAAGTGATTGACCGCAAAAGGTAAAACAGGTATGCTTTCCCGCTTTTCGTCGGTAGGCTTCCGTTGTGGTGGTGCCTGCCGGGTCTTCGGAAGTAAAGTACGTCATCCGCGGATGAGCCGTACGCGAGCGGTGCCAAGCCGGATTCGCAAGTCAGCCTGTAGGCAGGAGCGCACATGAACACTTCTTCTGGCAAACCTGCGGCGGCGCCACTTGATCCGCATGCGATCGACCTGTTCGAGTTCGCCCGCAGCGGGCGGCAGGCGGCAGGCGCGTTGCACCTCTCGCAACTGCCGCGCATGTTAAACGAAGTGCCCGCGGACGCGCCAGATCGCGACACGGCCTTCACATGGCAGGCGGAAGGGTTCACCCAGAAGGAGTTGCAGGACGACGGCGCCGACGGGCAGCAGCCGTATCTGCGCCTTGCGGTGCACGGCCATGCGTGGCTCACGTGCCAGCGCTGCATGACCCCGTACGACCAGACGTTCGATGTCGACATGACGTACCGGGTCGTTGCGACCGAAGAAGAAGCTGAAGAATTTCCGCTCGACGACGATGAAGCCGATGTGATCGTGGGCTCACGCCAGTTCGATCTCGTCGACTTGATCGAAGAGGAATTGCTGCTTTCGTTGCCGCTCGTGCCCAAGCACGAGGTTTGCCCGGCAGTTCACGAAAGCCTCGTGTCGGGCGCGAGCGGTCCCGCGGAAGAGACGGACGAGGAGTCCGACGAAGCCGGGGACGAAGGCAAACGGCCGAATCCGTTCGCAGCGCTGGAAGCGCTGAAGAAGGACGGTGACGGCACCAAGAAACACTAAGCAGTTGTGGCGCGGGAAGGCGTAAAGGCTTTGGGCCAGGGTAGTTAAGCGCCGGATCGGGCTGTGTTAGAATCCGGAAAATTATTTAGGAGTTAGTCATGGCAGTCCAGCAAAACAAGAAGTCGCCGTCGAAGCGCGGCATGCATCGTTCGCACGATTTCCTGACGGCAGCGCCGCTGGCAGTCGAGCCGAGCACGGGTGAAGTGCATCTGCGTCACCACGTCAGCCCGAACGGCTACTACCGCGGCAAGAAAGTCGTCAAGACGAAGAACGACTAAGCGTCAAGTCACGCGTTGCGCGCTACGCTTGCCGTTCGCGTGACAACTGGTTCGCTTGACACTTTCCTGGCTCAACAAAAAGGCGGCATTCAACTGCCGCTTTTTTGTGCCTGAAATTCGTCGCATTCCATGACCGTAAAGCTCACAATCGATTGCATGGGAGGCGACCACGGCCCGTCCGTGACCGTTCCCGCGGCAGTCAAGTTCGTCCGCGCGCATCCCGATGCGCACCTGATGCTCGTCGGCATCGAAAGCGCGATCCGCGCTCAGTTGAAAAAGCTGAAAGCCCTCGACGATCCCGCGCTGACCATCGTTCCCGCCACCGAAGTCGTGGCGATGGACGACCCTGTCGAAGTGGCGCTGCGCAAGAAGAAGGATTCTTCGATGCGCGTCGCGCTCAACCACGTCAAGGAAGGCGCGGCGCAGGCCTGCATCTCCGCCGGCAATACCGGTGCGCTGATGGCCGTTTCCCGATACGTACTCAAGACGCTGCCCGGCATCGAGCGGCCCGCGATCGCGTTCGCGCTGCCGAACCCGACCGGCTACACGATGATGTTGGACCTCGGTGCGAACGTCGACTGCGAACCGCAGCATCTGCTGCAGTTCGCGGAAATGGGGCACGCACTCGTGGCCGCGCTCGAAGGCAAGGAGCGTCCGACGATCGGCCTGCTGAACATCGGCGAAGAGGTGATCAAGGGCAACGAGACGATCAAGCGCGCAGGTGAACTGCTGCGCGCCAGCACGCTCAATTTCCGCGGCAACGTCGAAGGCAACGACATCTACAAGGGCACGGTCGACGTGATCGTGTGCGACGGCTTCGTCGGCAACGTCGCGCTGAAGACGTCCGAGGGGCTCGCGCAGATGCTGTCGGACATCATCCGCGAGGAGTTCGGCCGTTCGTTGATGTCGAAGCTGATGGCGCTGCTCGCACTGCCTGTCCTGATGCGTTTCAAGAAGCGCGTCGACCACCGCCAGTACAACGGCGCGGCGCTGCTGGGGCTGAAGAGTCTCGTGATCAAAAGCCACGGTTCGGCCGATGCCTACGCGTTTGAGTGGGCGATCAAACGCGGGTATGATGCCGTCAAAAACGGCGTGCTGGAGCGCCTCACGCGTGCGATGGCGGATAATTCAGTGTCGCTCGGCGAAGGCGAACACGACGCGGGCGGCGCGGGCCGTGCAAGCCCTGCCGCAGGCCATCACGCCGAACCTTCCGCTGCGCAATCCTCTAAAGCATAAATGGCCCAATCGACTCTCTATTCCCGCGTGCTCGGCACGGGCAGCTACCTGCCGCCTGACCGCGTCACGAACCAGCAGTTGACCGATCGTCTTGCGAAGGAAGGCATCGAGACGAGCGATGAGTGGATCGTTGCGCGCACGGGTATCCATGCGCGCCATTTCGCCGCACCGGACGTCACGACCAGCGACCTCGCGCTCGAGGCATCGCGTCGCGCGATCGAAGCCGCCGGCATCGATCCGCAGTCGATCGACCTGATCATCGTCGCGACTTCGACCCCCGATTTCGTGTTCCCGAGCACCGCGTGCCTGCTGCAGAACAAGCTCGGCATCAAGAACGGCGGCGCGGCATTCGACGTGCAGGCCGTGTGTTCGGGCTTCGCGTACGCGATGGCGACGGCCGACAGCTTCATCCGCAGCGGCCAGCACCGCACGGCGCTCGTGGTCGGTGCGGAGACGTTCTCGCGCATTCTCGACTTCAAGGACCGCACGACCTGCGTGCTGTTCGGCGACGGCGCGGGCGCGGTGATCCTGTCCGCGTCGGAAGCGCCGGGCGTGCTCGGCAGCGCGCTGCACGCGGACGGCAGCTATTCGCATATCCTCTGCACGCCGGGCAACGTCAACCGCGGCGTGATCGAAGGCAGCGCGTTCCTGTACATGGACGGGCAGGCCGTGTTCAAGCTCGCGGTCAACGTGCTCGAGAAGGTCGCGATCGAGGCGCTCGCGAAGGCGAATCTCGCGCCCGAGCAGATCGACTGGCTGATTCCGCACCAGGCCAACATCCGCATCATGACCAGCACCTGCCGCAAGCTCGGCCTGCCGCAGGAGCGCATGGTCGTGACGGTCGACCAGCATGGCAACACGTCGGCCGCGTCGATCCCGCTGGCGCTCGACACCGCGGTGCGCGACGGTCGCATCCAGCGCGGCCAGCACGTGCTGATCGAAGGCGTCGGCGGCGGCTTCACCTGGGGCGCGTCGGTCTTCCGCTACTGATCCGCGGCGCGCGACTGCTGCGCGCGGATCCCATCGGCGCGCCATTCGCGCGCGCCGTCCGAATCGATTCAATTGGGGACGATATGAAATTTGCATTCGTATTTCCGGGGCAGGGCTCGCAGGCCGTCGGCATGCTCAACGCATTCGCCGATCTGGCCGTCGTGCGCGAGACGCTCCAGGAAGCGTCCGATGCACTCAATCAGGATCTCGGCAAGCTGATCGCCGAAGGCCCGGCCGAAGAGCTGAACCTCACCACCAACACGCAGCCCGTGATGCTGACCGCGGCCTATGCGTGCTATCGCGCGTGGCAGCAGGCAGGCGGCCCGGTGCCGTCGATCGTCGCCGGCCACAGCCTCGGTGAATACACGGCGCTCGTCGCTGCCGGCGCGCTCGCGTTCAAGGACGCCGTGCCGCTCGTGCGCTTCCGCGCGCAGGCGATGCAGACGGCCGTGCCGGTCGGCCAGGGCGGCATGGCCGCGATCCTGGGCCTCGACGACGATACGGTGCGCGCGGTCTGCGCCGAAGCCGCGGAAGCGGGCGTCGTCGAAGCGGTGAACTTCAATGCGCCTGCACAGGTCGTTATCGCAGGCAACAAGGCCGCGGTCGAAAAGGCCTGCGAGATCGCGAAGGCGAAGGGCGCGAAGCGCGCACTGCCGCTGCCGGTGTCGGCGCCGTTCCATTCGTCGCTGCTCAAGCCGGCGTCGGACCAGCTGCGCGACTATCTCGCGAACGTCGACGTCAAGGCGCCGCTGATTCCGGTCGTCAACAACATCGACGTCGCCGTGGTCAGCGATCCGGCCGCGATCAAGGATGCGCTGGTGCGCCAGGCCGCGGGCCCGGTGCGCTGGGTCGAGTGCGTGCAGCACATCGCCGGCACGGGCGTTACGCACGTGATCGAATGTGGTCCGGGCAAGGTGCTCGCCGGCCTGACGAAGCGCATCGACGGCAACCTGACGGGCGCGTCGGTGTTCGATCCGGCGTCGCTCGACGAAGCGCTCAAGCTGGTGACCGCCTGACGCGGCGCCTTTTCTCAAGAGACGGATATTCGATTCATGGACAAGACTCTCGATAAACAGGTTGCGATCGTCACCGGCGCATCGCGCGGCATCGGCCGTTCGATCGCGCTCGAACTCGCGCGCCTGGGTGCGACGGTGATCGGCACGGCAACGAGCGAATCGGGCGCCGCTGCGATCACGGCGGCGTTCGCGGAAGCGGGCGTCACGGGCCGCGGCGCGGTGCTGAACGTCAACGACGCGGCAGCCGCCGAGGCGCTGATCGACGCGACCGTGAAGGAATTCGGCGCGCTGAACGTGCTCGTCAACAACGCGGGCATCACGCAGGACCAGCTGGCGATGCGGATGAAGGACGAGGACTGGGACGCGGTGATCGACACCAACCTGAAGTCGGTGTTCCGCCTGTCGCGCGCGGTGTTGCGCCCGATGATGAAGGCACGTGGCGGCCGCATCATCAACATCACGTCGGTGGTCGGCTCGGCCGGCAACCCGGGTCAGGTCAACTACGCGGCCGCAAAGGCCGGCGTGGCGGGCATGACGCGTGCGCTCGCGCGCGAAATCGGCAGCCGCGGCATCACCGTGAACTGCGTGGCGCCGGGCTTCATCGACACCGACATGACGAAGACGCTGCCGGAAGAACAGCAGGCCGCGCTCAAGACCCAGATTCCGCTCGGCCGCCTCGGCAGCCCGGAAGACATCGCCCATGCCGTCGCGTTCCTCGCATCGCCGCAGGCCGGTTACATCACCGGTACGACGCTGCACGTGAACGGCGGCATGTACATGTCGTAACGATTTTCGTTTACCATCCGCGCCGTATCCCGTTTTTCAGGCGGATAGGCGCTTGATAGACCGTCAAGCCAACGCGCGTTTTGGCGTCAGCAAACCTGATAAAATGCGCGCACTTGTAAATCTGAACTTTCCCTCGGAGGGGTAATGGACAACATCGAACAACGTGTCAAGAAGATCGTCGCTGAACAACTGGGCGTCGCAGAAGCCGAGATCAAGAACGAAGCTTCGTTCGTGAACGACCTGGGCGCCGACTCGCTCGACACCGTCGAACTGGTGATGGCTCTGGAAGACGAGTTCGGCATGGAAATCCCGGACGAAGAAGCAGAGAAGATCACGACCGTTCAGCAAGCGATCGACTACGCTCGCGCAAACGTCAAGGCGTAACAGGCGCCTTTCGCGCTTGTCCGCCACGTCGCCGCGATCTTCGCGATTGACGCGCCATCCTGCCGGCTTCGCGCCGGATGGACTAACAGCCACAGGGCTTGCAGGGCTGGTTCCTGTGGCCACTGTGGCTTTTGTTTTTGTCATCCAATAATGGAAAAGAGGTTACCGTGAGCCGCCGTCGTGTTGTTGTTACAGGCCTTGGGCTGATTTCGCCTGTTGGCAATAATGTTGCCGACGGCTGGGCCAATCTCGTCGCCGGCAAGTCCGGTATTGCCACCGTCACGAAGTTCGATCCGTCGAACCTCGCCGTCCACTTCGCGGGCGAAGTGAAGGGTTTCAGCGCCGAGGAGTACATCCCGGCGAAGGAAGCCCGGAGCATGGATACGTTCATCCATTACGGCATCGCCGCCGGCATCCAGGCCGTCAAGGACAGCGGGCTGGAAGTGAACGAAGCCAATGCGGAACGCATCGGCGTGATGGTCGGTTCCGGCATCGGCGGCCTGCCGATGATCGAAGATACGCACCAGACCTACGTCGATCGTGGCCCACGCCGGATTTCGCCGTTCTTCGTGCCGGGTTCGATCATCAACATGATCTCGGGTCACCTGAGCATCATGTTCGGCCTGAAGGGCCCGAATCTCGCGGCCGTCACGGCCTGCACGACCGGCCTGCACAGCATCGGCCTTGCAGCGCGCCTGATCCAGGCCGGCGATGCCGACGTGATGGTTGCAGGCGGCGCCGAATCGACGGTGTCGCCGCTCGGCATCGGCGGCTTCGCGGCAGCGCGTGCGCTGTCGACCCGCAACGACGATCCGGCCAGCGCGTCCCGTCCGTGGGACAAGGACCGCGACGGCTTCGTGCTGGGCGAGGGTGCCGGCGTGATGGTGCTCGAAGAGTACGAAGCGGCGAAGGCACGCGGTGCGAAGATCTACGCGGAAGTCTCGGGCTTCGGCATGACGGGCGACGCGTACCACATGACCGCGCCGAACATGGACGGCCCGCGCCGCTGCATGGTCGCGGCACTGCGCGACGCCGGCTTGAACGCCGACGAGGTCCAGTACCTGAACGCGCACGGCACGTCGACGCCGCTGGGCGACAAGAACGAGTCCGACGCGGTGAAGGCGGCCTTCGGCGAGCATGCGTACAAGATCGTCGTGAACTCGACGAAGTCGATGACGGGCCACCTGCTGGGTGGCGCGGGCGGCCTCGAATCGGTGTTCACGGTGCTGGCGCTGCACAACAACGTGTCGCCGCCGACCATCAACATCTTCAACCAGGACCCGGAGTGCGATCTCGATTACTGCGCGAACACCGCGCGTGACATGAAGATCGACGTCGCCGTGAAGAACAACTTCGGCTTCGGCGGTACCAACGGCACGCTGGTGTTCAAGCGCGTCTGACGCCGCAATCGCTTGACGAGTCCATTCGATGCTCCGGCCGGGCGTCCGCAGCGCTTTGCGTTGCGGGCCTCGGCCGTGTCGTATGTCGTGCTGGCCGCGTTCGTCGCGTCGGCTGCCGCGTCGGCCTACCTGTTCTGGGCGCCGCGTGCGGGCGCTGCCGCCGGCGCATGCGTGTCGGCCGTGACGGCTGCGCTGCTGGCCGTGTGCGCTGCGCGGGCCTGTGCCCGCCGGCTGCCGGCCGAACTGCGGATCGATGCGTTCGGGGAAATCGCGGCGTTTGGCCGCACCGGGCGCCTGCTGGCCCGCGGCCGTGTGACGGGCCATGCGCACTGGAGCAGCTTGCTGCTGGTGCTGTCGGTCGGGCAGGGTGCCCGGCGGGCCCGGCCGCTGCTGATTCCGGCCGATGCGCTCGACGCCGCATCGTTCAGCGCGCTTTCCGTGCTGGCGAGAACGGCGGGCGCGGCGGGGCAGCCATGACGGCGGCGCGGTTACGGACCGTAACCAGCGGCCGGCGCGGGAACGCTACAATAACGCTCCGCGTTGCATCCCTAGTTAACGGATTTGTCAGGTGAGTGAAAAAGAAATCGATCAGGCTCTGGTCGAGCGCGTACAGAAGGGCGACAAGGCAGCGTTCGAACTCCTGGTCTCCAAATACCACCGCAAGATCATTCGGCTGATCTCGCGCCTCGTGCGGGATCCCGCCGAGGTCGAGGATGTGGCCCAGGACGCGTTCATCAAGGCGTATCGTGCGCTGCCGCAATTCCGCGGCGAATCGGCGTTCTATACGTGGTTGTACCGAATTGCCGTCAACACGGCGAAGAACTACCTTGCGACGCAAGGCCGCCGGGCGCCGACCTCGACCGAGGCCGATGCGGAGGAAGCGGAAACTTTCTCCGACGCAGACCAACTAAGGGATATCAACACGCCTGAATCGATGTTGATGAGCAAGCAGATTGCCGAGACGGTAAACGCTGCAATGGCTCTGCTGCCCGAAGAACTGCGCCAGGCAATTACGCTGCGCGAGATCGAGGGCCTGAGCTACGAAGAGATCGCGGAAATGATGGGCTGTCCGATCGGGACGGTCCGGTCGCGAATCTTCCGCGCACGCGAGGCAATCGCTGCCAAATTGCGTCCGCTGCTCGATACGCCCGAAGGCAAGCGCTGGTAAGCGCGACAGGCGGAGCGACGCGGGTCGGGGTCTAGTTACGGATAGAGTCGTGAAGTCACGACGGGGTGTGCAAGATGGGGAGCATCATGGGGTCGGTCAATACGCAGTCACAAGCGTGCTCGCGCGGCGAGCGCCTTTCCGCGCTGGTCGACGGCGAAATGTTCGATGGCCCGGAGACCGGGCAGTTTCTGGCTGAGCTCAACCGCGCGGATCGCGCTGCGTGGGCCGATTACCACCTGATCGGCGATGCGCTGCGCTCGGACGAGCTCGCGCTGTCGCCCGCGCTGAGCGTCGCGTTCACCGCGCGCATGTCGGCCGCGCTCGAAAGCGAGCCGCACCTGCTCGCGCCGGCAGCCGCACCCGTCGCGCGCAAGCTGCTGTCGCTGCGCCGGCGCGTCGTGCCCGCGTTCGCGATTGCTGCCGCGGCGGCCACGCTGACGTGGATCGTCGTCCCGCAAATGCAGACGGCCGGTGCCCCGGGCGCCGTCCAGGTCGCGTCGGCCGGTGCGCCGCAAGGCGGCAACCTGCAGCGCGTGACGGTTGCGCAAGCATCGGCCCAGCCGGGCCTGCAGGACGTCAACATCATTCGCGACGCCAGCCTCGACCAATACCTTGAAGCGCATCAGCAATTCGCGCAGCAGCCCGTCGTCACGGGTTCGATGCCGCTGATCCGCGCTGCCGTGACCACCACGCCAGGCCAATAAACCCGATGCGGACATTGCAGTTGAATCACGCCATCTCCGGATGGAAGCGGCTGCCGGCCCTCCTGCTTTGCGCGGCCGCCCTGTTGTCCGTTCAATCCCTTCCCGCCAGCGCCCAGCAACCGGACGATCCCGTCGCGACCCGCAAGGGTGCCGCCGACTGGCTCGACCGTGTCCAGCAGGCGGCGCAGCAGCAGAGCTACGAAGGCACGTTCGTCTACCAGCGCGGCGGGTATGTGCAGTCGTCGCGCATCGCGCACGTCGCGTCCCGCGACGGTGAGTTCGAACGCATCGAGACGCTCGACGGCAAGCCGCGCAAGCTGTTGCGGCATAACGACGAGCTGTACACGTTCGTGCCGGAGCGCAAGCTGTGCGTGGTCGAGCGCCGTCAGACGCGCGATTCGTTCCCCGCGCTGCTCGGCGCGAGCGGTGAGCACGTGATGTCCGTCTACGACGCGAAGTCGCTCGGCAAGGATCGAGTGGCGGGGATCGATGCACAGGTCGTCGAACTCGTGCCGAAGGATGCGTACCGTTTCACGTACAAGCTGTGGGCTGACACGCGCACGGGGCTGCTGCTGCGCTCGCAGACGCTCGATGCGAACGATCACGTGCTCGAGCAGATCGCGTTCTCGCAATTGCAGACGGGCGGTGCAAGCGGCGACAAGGCCGCGATCGCGGCCGGCATGCGCAACCTGAACGGCTGGACGGTCGTACGCCCGCCGGTCGCGACGGTCGACATGGAAGCACAGGGCTGGCAACTCGCCCCGAGCGTGGCCGGTTTCCAGAAGATTCGTGAAGTGCGCCGGCCGATGGCCGCGCGCGACGCGGGCGAGCCGCCGATCCCGGTCGATCAGGCCGTCTTCACCGATGGCCTCGCGACGATCTCGGTTTTCATCGAGCCGGCCGAAAAGAATACGCGCAAGGAAGGCGCGGGCAGCACCGGTGCAACGAACGTTCTCGTGAAGCGCCGCGGCGACTACTGGATCACCGTGCTCGGCGAAGTGCCGCCGGCTACGTTGCAGCAGTTCGCGTCTGCCATAGAATACAAGGCTTCCAAGTAACGCTACGGCTTCCGACATGATGAAACTCACGCTGCGCAAATGGCTCGCGGCGGCGGCGCTGTCTGCCTGCCTGCCGCTCGTGCCGCATACCGCGTTCGCGGTGACGGCTCCCGCTGCCAGCCTGCCCGACTTCGCCGACCTGGTCGAAAAGGTCGGGCCGGCCGTCGTGAACATCCGGACCACCGCCAACGTGCCGACGAGCAGCGGCCCGCGCGGGATGCTCCCGCCGGGTTTCGACAACGGCGACATGTCGGAATTCTTCCGGCGCTTCTTCGGCATTCCGCTGCCGCAGGCGCCCGGCAACGGTAGCGGCAATGGCGGCGGCAATCCGAAGAACGCGCCGACGCCGGACAATTCGCCCGACACCGAACAGAATCGCGGCGTCGGCTCGGGTTTCATCGTGTCGGCCGACGGTTACGTGATGACCAATGCGCACGTCGTCGACGATGCGGACACCATCTACGTGACGCTGACCGACAAGCGCGAATTCAAGGCGAAGCTGGTCGGCGTCGACGATCGTACGGACGTCGCGGTCGTCAAGATCCAGGCGTCGAACCTGCCGGTCGTCGCGATCGGTGATTCGAACAAGGTGCGCGTCGGCGAGTGGGTCGTCGCGATCGGTTCGCCGTTCGGCCTCGACAACACGGTGACGGCCGGCATCGTCAGCTCGAAGAGCCGCAACACGGGCGACTACCTGCCGTTCATCCAGACCGACGTCGCCGTGAACCCCGGCAACTCGGGCGGCCCGCTGATCAACATGCAGGGCGAGGTGATCGGCATCAACTCGCAGATCTACAGCCGTACCGGCGGCTTCATGGGCATCTCGTTCGCGATTCCGATCGACGAGGCGATGCGCGTGGCCGACCAGCTGAAGGCGACGGGCAAGGTCACGCGCGGCCGGATTGCGGTCGCGATCGGCGAGGTGACGAAGGACGTGGCCGATTCGCTCGGGCTGCCGAAGGCCGAGGGTGCGCTCGTCAGCGGCGTCGAGCCGGGCGGTCCGGCCGACAAGGCGGGCATCCAGCCGGGCGACATCATCCTGAAGTTCAATGGCCGCTCGGTCGATGCGGCGTCGGACCTGCCGCGCATGGTTGGCGACACGAAGCCCGGCACGAAGGCGACGGTCAGCGTGTGGCGCAAGGGTCAGGCACGTGATCTGCCGATCACGATCGCGGAAACGCCGGCCGAAACGACGGCGAAGGCCGAGCAGCGCAAGAACGCGCCGCAGAAGCCGCGCCAGGCCAATTCGCTCGGTCTGACGGTCAGCGACCTGACGGCGGAGCAGATGAAGACGCTGAAGCTGAAGAGCGGCGTGCAGATCGACGGTGTCGACGGCCCGGCCGCCCGTGCGGGCCTGCAGCGCGGCGACATCGTGCTGCGCGTCGGCGACACCGACATCACGAACGCGAAGCAGTTCGCCGAAGTGACCGCGCAGCTCGATCCGCAGAAGGCGGTCGCGGTGCTCGTGCGGCGTGGCGACAACACGCAGTTCGTGCCCGTGCGGCCGCGCCAGAAGTAAAGCGCCGATGTTCACGCTCTACGGCCGCGGCTGGTGCCACCTGTGCGACGACATGCGCGACGCACTGGCGCCGGTGGCGGCCGAATTCGGCGTCGCGGTCGATTACGTCGACATCGACACCGATGAAGCGCTCGTCACTCGTTACGACGAGGACGTACCGGTGCTGCTGCTGGACGGGGCGGAAGTATGCCGCCACAGGTTCGACGACGCGCGGGTGCGCGACGCGCTCGCGGCCCGGCGGTGAGCAGCCTGGCATGTCGCCGGTCGGCGTCGCTTCGCGCGTGACTTTCCCGGACGGCCGGGCACTGCGGAGCACGGCTCCCCGAAATACCGCCCGGCAAAGGCCTTTTCGGCTAAAATAAGCTGTTTTTTCACCGACTTACACAAGGCGTGCTCTGCAGTCGTCGAGCGCGCCTTTTTCGCTTGATCGGCACTGAATGGATCATATTCGCAATTTCTCGATCATCGCGCACATCGACCATGGCAAGTCGACGCTCGCGGATCGCATCATCCAGGTATGCGGCGGCCTCGCCGACCGTGAAATGGAGGCGCAAGTACTCGACTCGATGGATATCGAGCGCGAGCGCGGCATCACGATCAAGGCGCAGACAGCCGCACTGTCCTATCGCGCACGCGACGGCAAGGTCTACAACCTGAACCTGATCGACACGCCCGGGCACGTCGACTTCTCGTACGAAGTCAGCCGTTCGTTGTCCGCGTGCGAAGGCGCACTGCTGGTCGTCGATGCAAGCCAGGGCGTCGAGGCGCAGACGGTCGCGAACTGCTACACGGCGATCGAGCTCGGCGTCGAGGTCGTGCCCGTGCTGAACAAGATCGACCTGCCGGCCGCGAACCCCGAGAACGCGATCGAGGAGATCGAGGACGTGATCGGCATCGACGCGGCCGACGCGACGCGTTGCAGCGCGAAGACGGGGCTCGGCGTCGAGGACGTGCTCGAGTCGCTGATCGCGAAGGTGCCGCCGCCGAAGGGCGATCCGGCCGCGCCGCTGCAGGCGCTCATCATCGATTCGTGGTTCGACAACTACGTCGGCGTCGTGATGCTCGTACGTATCGTCAACGGCACGCTGCGCCCGAAGGACAAGATCAAGCTGATGGCGACCGGCGCGCAGTATCCGGTCGAGCACATCGGCGTGTTCACGCCGAAGTCGCGCAATCTCGAAACGCTGTCGGCCGGGCAGGTGGGTTTCATCATCGCCGGCATCAAGGAACTGACGGCAGCGAAGGTCGGCGACACCGTCACGCACGTGACCAAGGCGGCCGTCGAGCCGCTGCCGGGCTTCAAGGAAGTGAAGCCGCAGGTGTTCGCGGGGCTGTATCCGGTCGAAGCTAACCAGTACGACGCACTGCGCGAATCGCTCGAAAAGCTGAAGCTGAACGACGCGTCGCTGCAGTACGAGCCGGAAGTGTCGCAGGCGCTCGGCTTCGGTTTCCGCTGCGGCTTCCTCGGCCTGCTGCACATGGAAATCGTGCAGGAGCGGCTCGAGCGCGAGTTCGACATGGACCTCATCACGACCGCGCCAACGGTTGTCTACGAGGTCATGATGAGCGACGGCGCGATCATCAAGGTCGAGAATCCGGCGAAGATGCCGGAGCCGCCGAAGATCGAGGAGATTCGCGAGCCGATCGTCACGGTGAACCTGTACATGCCGCAGGACTACGTCGGCTCCGTGATCACGCTGTGCGAGCAGAAGCGCGGATCGCAGATCAACATGCAATATCACGGCCGTCAGGTGCAACTGACCTACGAGATCCCGATGGCCGAGATCGTGCTCGATTTCTTCGATCGCCTGAAGTCGGTGTCGCGCGGCTATGCGTCGATGGATTACGAGTTCAAGGAATACCGCGCGGCCGACGTCGTGAAGGTCGACATGCTGATCAACGGCGACAAGGTCGATGCGTTGTCGGTCATCGTCCACCGTTCGAAGTCGCAGTACCGCGGCCGCGAAGTGGCCGCGAAGATGCGCGAGATCATTCCGCGTCAGATGTACGATGTGGCGATCCAGGCTACGATCGGCGCGCACATCATTGCCCGCGAGAACATCAAGGCGCTGCGCAAGAACGTGCTCGCGAAGTGCTACGGCGGCGACATCTCGCGAAAGAAGAAACTGCTCGAAAAGCAGAAAGCGGGTAAGAAACGAATGAAGCAGGTGGGTTCGGTCGAGATCCCGCAGGAAGCGTTCCTTGCGATCTTGCGCGTCGAAGACAAATAACAGGACTGATCCTTTTATGAATTTTGCGCTGATTCTTTTTGTGCTCGTCGTCTTGACGGGCGTAGCGTGGGTGCTGGACAAACTGGTGTTCCTGCCGCAACGGCGCAAGGCGGCCGACTCGGCGATCGAGGAGTTCGATCGCCAGCAGTCGCGCATCGACAAGCGCTTCGCGGATGAAAACGCCGTGCAGACGCGTTCGAAGCTGCGTGACGAAAAGCTGCGTCAGCCGTGGTGGCTCGAGTACACGGCGAGCTTTTTTCCGGTGATCCTGGCAGTGTTCGTCGTGCGTTCGTTCGTCGTCGAGCCGTTCAAGATTCCGTCGGGCTCGATGGTGCCGACGCTGCTCGTCGGCGACTTCATCCTCGTCAACAAGTTCGAATACGGGCTGCGTCTGCCGGTCACGAACACGAAGATCACGCAGGGCAGCCCGCTGTCGCGCGGCGACGTCGTCGTGTTCCGTTATCCGAAGGACGAGTCGGTCGACTACATCAAGCGTGTGATCGGCCTGCCGGGCGATACCGTCGCGTACCAGGACAAGCAGCTCACGATCAACGGCCAGCCGGTGCCCGAAACGCCGCTGCCGGATTTCTTCGACGACGAGCGCCAGAACTACGCGAAGCAGTTCGAAGAAACGATCGGCAACAAGAAGAACGCGATCCTCAACAACCCGGCCGTGCCGCCGTTCGTGATGGGCGCATACGACTATCCGTATCGCGACAACTGCACGTACAACAGCCGCGGCGTGATCTGCAAGGTGCCGCCCGGTCACTACTTCATGATGGGCGACAACCGCGACAACAGTGCGGACAGCCGCTACTGGGGCTTCGTGCCGGACCAGAACATCGTCGGCCGCGCGTTCTTCATCTGGATGAACTTCAGCGACCTGAAGCGCATCGGTTCCTTCAACTGATCGCATTCGACTCACTCGCAATACGCGACGCACGGGCCGCGTCGCGTATTGCCGAACTACTTTAAGAACCGGCGGTAACACCGCCTCGTCACGCCTTTCGCGTCCGGCCGTGCCGTTTCGGCCCGACCGGCGCCCGCGTTATACTCCTGCACATGCCCCTATCCCAGTTGGAAAGCCGGCTGCGCTACGAATTTCGCAATGCGGAATTGTTGCGCCAGGCTTTGACCCATCGTAGTCACAGTGCCACGCACAACGAACGGCTCGAGTTTCTCGGCGATTCCGTTCTGAATTGCGCGGTGGCTGCCCTTTTGTTCCAGCGTTTCAGCAAGCTGGACGAAGGCGATCTGTCGCGCGTACGCGCCAACCTCGTCAAACAGCAGTCGCTGTACGAAATTGCTCAGGCCCTGAATATCTCGGACGGGCTGAGGCTTGGCGAGGGCGAACTGCGCAGCGGCGGGTTCCGGCGCCCGTCGATCCTCGCGGACGCGTTCGAAGCCATCATCGGGGCCGTGTTCCTCGATGGCGGCTTCGAAGCCGCCCAAGGGGTCATCAAGCGCCTCTATATCCCGATTCTCGACCACATCGATCCGCGCACGCTCGGCAAGGACGCGAAGACGCTGCTGCAGGAATACCTGCAGGGCCACAAGATTGCGCTGCCGACCTACACGGTGGTCGCGACGCATGGTGCGGCGCACAATCAGCAATTCGAAGTCGAATGCACGGTGCCGAAGCTCGACGTGAAGGTGTCGGGCTCCGGTGCGAGCCGGCGCGCGGCCGAGCAGGCCGCCGCGAAGAAGGCGCTCGATGAGGTGATGGCGGCCGCGCCGATGCTGGCCGCGAAGCCGAAGCGCTCGAAAAACGCGCGCGGGTCGAAGCATGTCGAACCCGAAATCGTGCCGGGCGTGAAGGGCGTGCAGGAAGCGCTTGACCTGCGCTCGCCGGAGCGGAAGGAACGCGCGGCGGCGCGCGAGGCTAGGGCGGCCGGTGCGGCGCCCGCGGCAGCCGCTGCGACCGGTACCGAGCCGGCCGCGGCGCCGATGGCCGCGATTCGCGCGGCGCATGTCGACGCGGCTGCGGAAAAGGGCGAACGGGCGGTGAAGCCGGCGGCCGACAAGGCTACCGACAAGCCGGCCGAGCGAGCCGACAAAGCCGCGGAGAAGCCTGCGGAAGCCTTGCCTGCTGCACGCGCAGCCGACAAGCCGGCTGGCCAGTCAGCCGATCCGGCATCCGCGCCCGCGTCCGCCGACAAGTCTTCCGCCGGTACCGACCCCGCTTCGCGTGCGGCTGCGCGCACACGCGATGCCGCGGCACCGGATTCCGATACGCCGCCGGGCGGCGCGAGCCTCGCTGCCGCGCAGGCGCGCGTGGCCGATGCCGACCACTGAATTGCCCATCGATCGTGCCGCGCGCCGCGCGGCCGTTTCCGAACCAGTCTCCCAAACGATATGAACACTCCCGCTCCTACCGGTTTCCGTTGCGGCATGATCGCGATCGTGGGCCGCCCGAACGTCGGCAAGTCGACGTTGATGAACGCACTCGTCGGCCAGAAGATCAGCATCACGTCGCGCAAGGCGCAGACGACCCGCCACCGCATCACCGGCATCAACACGTTCGACGACGCGCAATTCGTGTTCGTCGACACGCCGGGCTTCCAGACCCGCCACAGCACCGCGCTGAACCGTTCGCTGAACCGCGCGGTCACGTCGACGCTGACGTCGGTCGACCTGATCCTGTTCGTGATCGAGGCCGGCCGCTTCGGGCCCGACGACCAGAAGGTGCTCGACCTGATTCCGCCGGGCATGCCGACGCTGCTGATCACGAACAAGATCGACCGCGTGACCGACAAGGCGTCGCTGTTCCCGTTCATGCAGAAGATGAGCGAGTTGCGCGAATTCGCCGAACTCGTACCGCTGTCGGCGCAGCGGCCGGAAGACATCAAGCGTCTGCTCGAGACGATCAAGCCGTACCTGCCGGAAGGCGCGCCGATCTACGGCGAGGACGAGCTGACCGACCGCAGCTCGCGTTTTCTCGCAGCCGAAATCCTGCGCGAGAAGGTGTTCCGCTGGACCGGCGACGAGCTGCCGTACACGAGCACCGTGCTGATCGACAAGTTCGAGGAGGAAGGGCGCCTGAAGCGCATCTTCGCGACGATCCTCGTCGAACGCGATACGCACAAGGCGATGGTGATCGGCAAGAAGGGCGAGAAGCTCAAGCAGATCAGCACCGAAGCGCGGATGGACATGGAGAAGCTGTTCGACGGCCCCGTGTACCTCGAGACCTTCGTGAAGGTGAAGAGCGGCTGGGCCGACAACGAGGCGGGGCTGCGCGCCTATGGGTACGAATGACGCGCTGACGTCGACCGAAGACGCGGTGACGGCCGGCGCGAACGACGCGCCGCTGCCGGCACCGCCCGAACCGCCGCGCAAGGCGCGGCGCGCGACGTCTCGCACGTCCGATTTCCGCGTCGCCGAGCAGCCGGCGTACGTGCTGCACAGTTACCCGTATCGGGAAACGAGCCTGATCATCGACGTGCTGACGCGCGATCATGGCCGGCTCGCGCTCGTCGCGAAGGGCGCGAAGCGCCCGCACTCCGCGTTGCGCGGCGTGCTGCAGACCTTCCAGCCGCTGCTGCTGTCCTGGTCCGGCAAATCCGAAGTGCGCACGCTCACCGGCGCCGAGTGGGTCGGCGGGATGCTGCCGCTCGGCGGCGACGGGCTGCTGTGCGGCTTCTACGCGAACGAACTGCTCGTGAAATTCTGCGCGCGCGAAGATCCCCAGCCGCCGCTCTTCAATCATTACGTGCTGACCCTCACGCGCCTCGCACACGGCGAGCCGGCGGTGCAGGTGCTGCGCTCGTTCGAGCGCGTGCTGCTGCGCGAGACCGGTTACGCGATGGCGCTGAACCGCACGGTCGCGCGCCGCGCGGTCGAGCCTGAACGCCGCTACGTGTTCGATCCCGAGCGCGGCGTGCGCAATGCGGACGACGACGTGCCGTCGCACTGGCCGGTCATTTCCGGACAGACGTTGCTCGACATGGAGCAGGACGATTACCATCGAGCCCAGACGGTTGCGCAAAGCAAGACGCTGATGCGCTTCCTGCTGAACACCTATCTCGGCGGTACGCCGCTTGCCACGCGTCAGATCCTGATCGACCTGCAAAACCTATGAGCTTCTTCCTGACAACGCCCACCGCCATCGACCTCGGCGTGAACATCGACCACGTCGCGACGCTGCGCAATGCGCGCGGTACGACCTATCCCGATCCGATCCGCGCGGCGCTCGCCGCCGAAGAAGCCGGTGCGGATGCGATCACGCTGCACCTGCGCGAGGATCGCCGCCACATCGTCGATGCCGATGTGCGCAAGCTGCGCCCGCTGCTGAAGACGCGCATGAACCTCGAGTGCGCGGTGACGGCCGAGATGCTCGATATCGCATGCGAAGTGCGCCCGCACGACGCGTGCCTCGTGCCCGAGAAGCGCGAGGAGCTGACGACGGAAGGCGGTCTCGATGTCGCCGGCCACTTCGAGGCCGTGCGTGCGGCATGCAAGCAGCTTGCCGACGTGGGTGTGCGCGTGTCGCTGTTCATCGACCCTGACGAAACGCAGATCCGTGCCGCGCACGAAGCGGGCGCGCCGGTGATCGAACTGCATACGGGCCGTTACGCCGAGGCGCATGACGAAGCCGAACAGCAGCGCGAATACGAGCGCATCGTCGCGGGCGTACAGGCCGGCGCGCAACTCGGCCTGAAGGTCAATGCCGGTCACGGCCTGCACTACACGAACGTGCAGCAGATCGCCGCGATCGACGGCATCGTCGAACTGAACATCGGTCACGCGATCGTCGCGCATGCGATCTTCGCAGGCTGGGACAACGCGGTGCGCGAAATGAAGGCGATCATGGTCGCCGCACGCGTTGCCGCGCTGCACGGCGGCGCGCGCTGAAGATGAAGTGCCGCTGCGCGTCGCGCGTCATGCCTGACCCGGCCCTGCCGGGTCGCACCGGCGCGTACTGACATGGCGATCTACGGCATCGGTACCGACATCGCCCAGGTGAGCCGCATCGCGGCCGTGCTCGAACGCACGGGCGGCCGGTTTGCCGAGAAGGTGCTGGGCCCCGACGAACTGCGCGTGTTCCATGCGCGCCGCGCCCGTTCCGAGGTACGCGGCATCGCGTTCCTCGCGACGCGCTTTTCCGCGAAGGAAGCGTTCTCGAAGGCGATCGGGCTCGGCATGCACTGGCCGATGACGTGGCGTGCGCTGCAGACCCTCAACCATCCGAGCGGCGAGCCGTACGTGGTCGCATCGGGCGAGCTGGCCGACTGGCTGGCCGCCCGTGGTATCACGGCGCGCGTGACGGTCAGCGACGAACGCGACTACGCGGTGTCGTTCGTGGTCGCAGAGACGGACGCCGCGCCTGCACCTGTTTCCCGAACCTCCTCCTGACGGAATTTTTGATTCGATGAAAACGACTCCCGGCCCGGTCATGCTCGACGTCGTCGGCACGGCCCTGTCGCGCGATGATGCGCGGCGCCTCGCGCATCCGAATACCGGCGGCGTGATCCTGTTCGCGCGGCACTTCCAGAACCGCGCGCAACTGACCGCGCTGACCGACTCGATCCGCGCGGTGCGCGAAGACATCCTGATCGCCGTCGATCACGAAGGCGGGCGCGTGCAGCGTTTCCGTACCGACGGCTTCACGGTGCTGCCCGCGATGCGCCGCCTCGGCGAGCTGTGGGATCGCGACGTGCTGCTCGCGACGAAGGTCGCCACGGCCGTCGGCTACATCCTGGCTGCCGAGCTGCGTGCATGCGGGATCGACATGAGCTTCACGCCCGTGCTCGATCTCGACTACGGGCACTCGAAAGTGATCGGCGATCGCGCGTTCCATCGCGACCCGCGCGTCGTCACGCTGCTCGCGAAAAGCCTGAACCACGGGCTGTCGCTCGCCGGGATGGCGAACTGCGGCAAGCATTTCCCGGGGCACGGCTTCGCGGAGGCCGACTCGCACGTCGCACTGCCGACCGATGACCGCACGCTCGATGCGATCCTCAAGCAGGACGTCGCGCCGTACGACTGGCTCGGCCTGTCGCTGTCCGCGGTGATTCCCGCGCACGTGATCTACACGCAGGTCGACAAGCGGCCGGCCGGTTTCTCGCGCGTGTGGCTGCAGGACATCCTGCGCGGGCGGCTTGGCTTCACGGGCGCGATCTTCAGCGACGACCTGTCGATGGAGGCCGCGCGCGAAGGTGGCACGCTCACGCAGGCGGCCGACGCCGCGCTCGCTGCCGGTTGCGACATGGTGCTCGTCTGCAACCAGCCGGATGCGGCCGAGGTCGTGCTGAACGGGCTGAAAGCGCGGGCAACGGACGAGTCGGTGCGGCGCATCAAGCGGATGCGCGCACGCGGCAAGGCGCTCAAGTGGGACAAGCTGATCGCGCAACCCGAGTATTTGCAGGCGCAGGCGCTGTTGAACAGCGCACTGGCCTGAGCGGGGAGGGGATGGCGCGGGGTGCGCCATTCAGGCTGTCGAAACAAAAAGCCGCGCTGTTGCGCGGCTTTTTCATGGGTTGCTGCAGGCGCGAACCGGGCAGCTTCAAGCGTCATGCAGGTCGGCGAAGCGGGCTTTAACGCAACTAACGGTCAATCCCTGCCAGTGCCTGCAAGCGTCATCGCCCGCTCAGTTCACCTTCATCCGCTGCAGCTTGTTGTACAGCGTCTTCGGGCTGATGCCGAGCAGCGTCGCCGCACGGTGGCGCGTGCCGCCGACTGCGTCGAGCGTCGCGCGGATCAGCAGATCCTCGACGTCGGACAACGGCGTGCCGACCTTGATCTGCACGCTGCTGCCGTTCAGCGCGGCGCCGGCCGAGAAGCTCGGCTCGCCCGCACGCAGCGTTTCGATGAAGTCGCCCGATGCGTCGTACGCGAAGCGTACGCGCTCCTGCAGCTCGCGCACGTTGCCCGGCCATTCGTAGGACAGGCATTCGCGCACGAAGCCCGGCGCCGCGCGCTTGTCGGTCGTGCTGCGGCCGGTCGCGCGCGCTTCGCGGTTCAGTTCGTCGATCAGCGCATCCGCGATCGCGAGTGCGTCGCCGTCGCGATCGCGCAGCGGCGGCATCGTGATCGACGCCGCATCGAGGCGCAACCAGAGATCCTCGCGCAGCGTGCCGTTCGCGACCGCTTCGCGCGCCGGGCGGCGGGTGGTCGCGATCAGCCGGAAATCGCTCGTGATCGAGCTCGTGCCGCCGATTCGCATGAAGTTTTGCGAATCGAGCGCATGCAGCAGCGCTTCCTGCAGCACGAGCGGCAGCGCGGTGATTTCGTCGAGGAACAGCGTGCCGCCGCCGGCCTGCTCGAACAGGCCCGATTCGCGGCGCTCGGCGCCGTCGAACGCGCCGCGCTCATGGCCGAACAGCACGCTGTCGAGCGATGTGCCGTGCCGGCCGGCCTGCGCGATCGTCCGGCAGTCGAACGACACGAACGGCCCCTTGCGGCGCCGGCTCAGGTCATGCAGCGTGCGCGCGGCCAGCTTCTTGCCGGTACCGGCTTCGCCCGAGAACAGGACGGCGGTTTCGGTGCGCGCGTTGTGCTCGATCATGTCGTACACGTGCTGCATCGCGTCGCTGCGGCCGACCAGCGCGCCGAAGCGGCCGAGATGGCGCAGCGAGGCGCGCAACGACTGCACTTCGTCGATCAGCTCGTACGGACGGGGGATCCGCGCGAGCAGGCTGCGCAGGCGCGGAATGTTGATCGGCTTCAGCAGGTAGTCCCAGATACCGTGACGCAGGCCCTCGATGGCGCTCTCGACCGTCGCATTGCCCGTCAGCACGATGACGGGCAGCGAGCCGTTCGGCTGTTGCTGCGGCAGGTGCTGGAGCAGGTCGAACCCGCTGCCGTCCGGCAGGTTCAGGTCGACCAGAACGACGTCGGGAATCGAGCGGCCGAGCGCCGTGCGCGCTTCGGCGAGCGACGTGGCCGTGTCGACCGAGAAGCCGTCCGCGGCAAGCAGCGCGGTGAGGCCGGACAGACTGTTGGGATCGTCTTCGACAATCAGGGCGTGTGGCATGGTGGACGCGAGTCGAGTCAAGAGAGGCGGGCTGTCGGCCAACGGGGCCGCAGCCGCATGTCAGATTAAAAACTGATTTTATGCCCCGCTGAACGCGTAACGAGCATTATTTCTCCAGCGCTATAAAACAGTTACCGATGATACAAATTGAATATCTTTACCGGTGGATTTTGTGCTTTACATGAGCCTGACGGAGGCTCGCTTGTTGGCGCCGGACAAACAAAAAGCGCCCCGAAGGGCGCTTTGTTCGATGCGGGTATCGCTGGCGATTACGCGCGGCTGCGGTATTCGTTCGTACGCGTATCGATTTCGATCTTGTCGCCGGTGTTGCAGAACAGCGGCACTTGCAGCTCGAAGCCCGTTGCGAGCTTCGCGTTCTTCAGCACCTTGCCCGACGACGTGTCGCCCTTGACTGCCGGCTCCGTGTAGGTGATCTCGCGAACGAGGACCGTCGGCAGTTCGACCGAGATTGCCTTCTCGTTGTAGAACACGACTTCGCAAGCCATGCCGTCTTCGAGGTAGTTCAGCGCTTCGCCCATCATTTCCGCTTCGACTTCGAACTGGTTGTAGTCGGCGTCCATGAACACGTACATCGGATCGGCGAAGTACGAGTACGTCACTTCCTTGCGGTCGAGCACGACGACGTCGAACTTGTCGTCAGCCTTGTAGACCGATTCCTGGCCTGCGTTCGTCAGCAGGTTCTTCATCTTCATCTTGACGACGGCGGAGTTACGGCCCGACTTGTTGTATTCGGCCTTGGCGATGACCCATGCGTCGCTGCCGATCTGCACGACGTTGCCTACGCGGAGTTCCTGTGCGGTTTTCATAAAAAACTGTCCTGATCAAATCAAATAAATAGGTGCCTGAGCGTTGCGCAACGGCTGACGGTGCAAGCGTGCGTTCCGGTGGACGCCAAAAGCGAGCGCTTGCCTGGTCAGCCGTCGGATAACCGCTTATTTTAACTGAGATTTTGCGTATTCCGCCAGCTTTCCGGCGAGATCGCCGACGGCCGCGAGCGCATCGGCCCAGCGGGACGCGTTGGTGTCCAGTGCGGCGCGGTGTTGCCAGAAATCGGCCCAGTCGGGCGTGCCGATGCCGTTCCATGCGTGCCAGAACCGCTCGAGCGCCGCGCGCGGCGCGTCGGCGAGGCCGGCCGACAGGTGCGCGAGCGCCGCGTCGAGCTTCGGCAGGTGCACGTCGTCGGCCTGCGGGTAGATGTGCCACACGAACGGCTTGCGGGCCCACTGCGCCCGGACGAACGAATCCTCGCCGCGCACGAAATTGAGGTCGGCCACCCACAGCAACGGATCGTAGTCGGCCTGGGGGACGAACGCGAGCCCGTGTGCCGTCAGGTTGCCGCTGCGCGCATGCGTGCCCGCGCCGAACGACTCGACCCCGAAAAAGCGCGCGACGGCGGGCGACACGAGGCCGGCCGGCACGAGTGCGACGACCGGTGTCGGGCCGTCGCGCCACTGCTCGAGTAGCGCTTCGACGGCCGGATTCTCGTACGCGAACAGGCTGACGACCGTCGTGCCGGGGGCCGGCGACGGGCCGCCGGTCGCGCGCCGCCACCATGCGTCGCGTGCCGCCGCGTCGGCTTCGAAGGCCGAGCGGCGTGCATCGAGGTCGTGCTCCTTCAGGACGCCGCCGGTGCCGGCCGACAGGCCGGGGAAGAAAAACGTCTTCAGCAGCGGGTAGCGCGGATGCGGCGACGGCCGCAGATGGAAATCGGCGACCCAGTCCTCGGCGCTCAGGTATTCGAGGTTGATCCACACGGGGCGCCGCTCGCGGCGCGCCATCGCCGCGAGATACGCGCCGGGCAGCTCGCACGCGAACGCTTCGATCACCACGTCGGCGATCTCCAGCGCGTCGCCCACTTCGGCATGCCAGTGCTCGACCACGATGCCGTCGACCGTTTGCCGCCCCGTGTCGGGATCGACCCCGGGCAGCAGGCGCGCGAACGTGCGCAGGTCGTCGACGAACAGGCGAACCTGCCAGCCGTGCTCGTGTGCGAGCTGGCGCGCGACGCGCCAGCAGACGCCGATGTCGCCGAAATTGTCGACCACCGTACAGAAGAGGTCGCAGGCGATCGGTTCGCCCGGCGCGAGCGGCGCGGCGGGCAGGGGGGCAGCGGTGGTGCGTGGCATCGAAGCGGGCCGGTGAATGCTCTAAACTGGCGATTCTAATAGACCCGTTCCGCGTTACAAGGCGCCCGGATCACGCATGACATCCCCTGAAGCTTCCGATACCCCGTTCGAACCGAAGAAGATCCTTGCGCAGTTGCCGCACATGCCGGGCGTCTATCGCTATTACGACACGGCGGGCGCCGTGCTCTATGTCGGCAAGGCGCGCGACCTGAAGAAGCGCGTATCGAGCTATTTCACGAAGACGCAACTGTCGCCGCGCATCGCGATGATGGTCACGCGCATCGCACGCATCGAGACGACCGTCACGCGTTCCGAGGCCGAGGCGCTGCTGCTCGAGAACAACCTGATCAAGGCGCTCGCGCCGCGCTACAACATCCTGTTTCGCGACGACAAGTCGTATCCGTACCTGAAACTCACCGCACACCGGTTTCCGCGGATGGCCTACTACCGCGGCTCGGTCGACAAGCAGAACCAGTATTTCGGGCCGTTCCCGAGCGCCTGGGCCGTGCGCGAGAGCATCCAGATCCTGCAGCGCGTGTTCCAGTTGCGCACCTGCGAGGATTCGGTCTTCAACAACCGCACGCGGCCGTGCCTGCTGCACCAGATCGGGCGCTGCACGGCGCCGTGCGTCGGCGCGATCTCCGACGAGGATTACGCGATCGACGTATCGAACGCCGCGCGTTTCCTGCTCGGCCGGCAGTCCGAAGTGATGAAGGAGCTCGAGCAGAAGATGCACGCGTTCGCGGCCGAGTTGAAATTCGAGCAGGCGGCGGCCGTGCGCAACCAGATGAGCTCGCTCGCGACGGTGCTGCACCAGCAGGCGATCGAGGTCGGCAGCGACAGTGACGTCGACATCCTGGCTGTCGTCGCGCAGGGCGGGCGCGTGTGCGTGAACCTCGCGATGGTGCGTGGCGGCCGGCATCTCGGCGACAAGGCGTATTTCCCGACGCACGTCGAAAGCGCGCTGACGCTCGCCGAGGGCGGTATCGGCGACGAGTCCGAGCTGGCGGAGGCGGCCGATGCGGCCACCGGCGCATTGCCCGACCTGCCCGCGGAAGAAACCGGCCGCACGCGCGGCGAAGCGGCGGCGTCGGTCGAAGCCGAGGTGCTCGACGCGTTCATTGCGCAGCACTATCTCGGTAACCGTGTGCCGCCCGTGCTGGTCGTGAGTCATGCGCCCGCGAGCCGCGACCTGCTCGAGCTGTTGTCCGAGCAGGCCGGCCACAAGGTGTCGCTGGTGCGGCAGCCGCAGGGGCAGCGGCGTGCGTGGCTGTCGATGGCCGAACAGAATGCGCAGATCGCGCTCATGCGGTTGCTGTCCGAGCAGGGCTCGCAGCAGGCGCGCACGCGTGCGCTCGCGGAAACGCTCAGCTACGAATGCGACGATCTCGCGACGCTGCGGATCGAATGCTTCGACATCAGCCATACGATGGGCGAGGCGACGCAGGCGTCGTGCGTGGTCTACCACCATCACAAGATGCAGTCGGGCGAATACCGCCGCTACAACATCACCGGGATCACGCCGGGCGACGACTACGCGGCGATGCGGCAGGTGCTCACGCGCCGCTACGAGAAGATGGTCGAGCAGGCCGCGCAGGCGGCTGCTGCCGACGATGCGGCCGGCATCGACGGCGAGTCGACGCGCCAGGCCGAGGCGTCGAGCCTGCTGCCGAACATCGTGCTGATCGACGGCGGCAAGGGTCAGGTCGAAATCGCGCGCCAGGTGTTCACCGAGCTCGGTCTCGACACGTCGATGCTGGTCGGCGTCGCGAAAGGCGAGGGGCGCAAGGTCGGCCTCGAGACGCTCGTGTTCGCGGACGGCCGCACGCCGCTCGAACTCGGCAAGGAGAGCGCCGCGCTGATGCTCGTCGCGCAGATCCGCGACGAGGCGCACCGCTTCGCGATCACCGGTATGCGCGCGAAGCGGGCTAAGGCGCGCCAGACGTCGCGGCTCGAGGAGCTCGAGGGCGTCGGCGCGAAGCGCCGGCAGCGGCTGCTCGCGCGGTTCGGCGGGTTGCGCGGCGTCGTTGCCGCGAGTGTCGAGGAACTTGCGAGCGTCGAGGGCATCTCGCACGCGCTCGCCGAGCAGATCTACAAGCAGCTTCACTGACGCGGCCGTGCGGCCGGCTGCCTTGCTAGCGTTCTTGTGGCAGGCCGGTCGACACGGCACAATTGCGAATCCTTTACTGTCCCGCATGCCATGCCGTTCAATTTCCCGATTTTCCTGACGTGGGTACGGATCGTGCTGATTCCGCTCGTCGTCGGCGTGTTCTATCTGCCGGACACGGTGATGGGCGGCGCGCACCGCAATCTCGCGGCGGCGGCGATCTTCATTCTCGCGGCGCTGACCGACTGGTTCGACGGCTATCTCGCACGCAAGTGGAACCAGACGTCGTCGTTCGGCGCATTTCTCGATCCGGTGGCGGACAAGCTGATGGTGACGGCCGCGCTGCTGATCCTCGTGCAGATTTCGCGGGTCGACGCGGCGATCGCACTCGTGATCGTCGGCCGCGAGATCGCGATTTCGGCGCTGCGCGAGTGGATGGCACAGATCGGCGCGTCGAAGAGCGTCGCGGTGAACCAGCTCGGCAAGTTCAAGACCGCATGCCAGATGGTCGCGATTCCGATGCTGCTGTTCTACGGGCCGCTGCCGCTCGGCGTCGTGACGATCGACACGCGTGTGTGGGGCGAATGGCTGATGTATCTCGCCGCGGTGCTGACGATCTGGTCGATGATGTACTACATGAAGCTCGCGTGGCCGCAAATTCGGGAGCGCGGCGGCGCGTGATGCGTCCGGTCGAGCAGGTTTTTGGAAAAAGGGCTGGAAAAGCCCTTGACACACGAATGTGCCTTCGACATAATCTCGCTTCTCCGCTGCACGACGAAGTAAATGTGTGACGGGGAAGCAGTAGCGCAGCAATACGCGGGAGTAGCTCAGTTGGTAGAGCGCAACCTTGCCAAGGTTGAGGTCGCGAGTTCGAGACTCGTCTCCCGCTCCAGATTTTTTCTGGCAGCGTGTTGTACGGCAAAGCGCTGCAGATGCAGGACACATGCGGGAGTAGCTCAGTTGGTAGAGCGCAACCTTGCCAAGGTTGAGGTCGCGAGTTCGAGACTCGTCTCCCGCTCCAGATTTTTCTGGCAGCGTGTTGTACGGCAAAGCGCTGCAGGTGCAGGACAATGCGGGAGTAGCTCAGTTGGTAGAGCGCAACCTTGCCAAGGTTGAGGTCGCGAGTTCGAGACTCGTCTCCCGCTCCAAGTAATGGGGAAGCCAAGCTTCCCTTTTTATTTGATGGACTTAGGGTCCTCGAATAAAAATCTGTCGCTTGCCTCACGGCATCCGGACAGTCCGCTTTTGGCGCGATAGCAAAGCGGTTATGCAGCGGCCTGCAAAGCCGTTTAGGCCGGTTCGACTCCGGCTCGCGCCTCCAAGTAGAAAGAGAAAAAGCCCCGCTTCGGCGGGGCTTTTCTTTTTTCTGCGCCGATTCATTCATGTAAGACCACCGCCTGGCGTGGTGCAACGTCGCCTCTAGCCACTCAGCACACTGCGATTCGCGCGTATTTGCGTCGCATGTCCGTGTCGGACCGACGCCCGGGTGCTGAACACGTTATCGGGTCGAGTGCCGTCGAAAGCGCTTGCGACCATTGACGATGACTGGGTTGCGCGATTGGGAGTGGGGCAGGCATGAAGCGCTAGCGTCACCTGTCGCCGTCTACGATTCGACGCAATGTCGGTTCGCTTGCACGCTGCTTCGATTGCGTCGTCAAGTCCGGCGCCGCCGCGCAGGATCGTGGCTCCATTCGTCGCGCGCTTACACGTTCCGGTTTCAGAGGTGCCGCCAACGGCTCGACGTGCTTGGGTCGAATTGGCAGCATCGGCCCTTGGCAATCGCCCTCGATCCTGATTCGCGATCGTTATGCCCAAGTGCTTTACATCAATGTTCCAGATGCATCTCGAATGACGTCTCTTAGTCCGTCATTTCTGATAGCATCGATGAGGAATTTCCAAAAATTTCATGAATTTATTGATGCAGAAAAATTAGTGGGCGTCAGCTCCGTATACACCACGGTGCATGAAGACGCTGCAAATAATGTGATGCGATTGCGTTTTGCATTTGTTCATATTTGAAGGAGGTCGATATCGTTAGAATCGGCGTCAGCAGTTTGTCAGGTAGGCCGCTATCGGCCGGTATTGGTTTCCCGGCTACTGCGCGGGAGTATCGATTGCATGACACAGCTGCCTGCTGCGCAGGCTTGCGGGCATAGGTCTGATGCCATTTCGCCCGATGGCTGGCTGCTTCCGTTCAGCCCGGGCTGTCGATCTACAAACACGGCAGTTCGCCGAGCGACTTCTGCTCCACCGACAGGACCCATTCGGTATCAAGCTAACACCAAGTCAGTGCCGAGCGGCAGTTGCGCGGATCGGGCGCGACTGCTTCATTTCGCAATAGCGCAATTTATTTATTTTTTAATAATATCGTCATGAAATACGTTTTCTCTTCTGTTTTGATCTTGAGCTCGGTTGTTCTGATGGGATGTGCTGACGGTATGGCGCGCATCCATGCCGCTGGTAGCCCTGTTGTGCGAGCAGCGAGTAATAAGGATGGCGCGTTTGGTAAAGATGTGCGTCGTGTCGAAAGTCCGAGAAAAATTACCAGAGGCAGCGATGGGGAATGCTGGGATTATATTGTCTCGGCAAATGGCAGCACGCTTCCTTATTATGTGGTCGTTGGGTCCGATGACCGGGTAGGGAATCATGCATTTGCAACTTGCGCGGCTGCTCGACAAGCAGGAGATTTCAAGTAAGCTTTCATGCGGGGCCGGTTTGAAACCTGACTCGGTAGGCTCTTCACAAGAGATGAGTTCGTAGTCCGGTGAGTCCGGTTCGACTCCGGCTTGCGCCTCCAGATAAAGCCCTGCTTTGGCGGGGCTTTTCATTTTTCTGCGTGCCGGCGCGGAGGTGGGTCGTGAGGTGGACGGGACGGGTGCGGTAGCATGGCGCGATCATCAGGCGTCGAGGCTATCGATGGCGAAACCAGGCGAAGCGAATTGAACACCCCGGGGCTCGAAACGAGGGAAGCGCGGCCATCCGATTGCGCCGCAATCGCGAGGCTGCTGCACCAGCTCGGATATGAGGCGACGCCCGCGCTGATTCATGAAAAGTTGCAGTCCCTGGCCGACAAGCCGGATGACCGGGTTTGCGTAGCAACATTGGGTGGCGAGGTTGTCGGCAGTATCAGCCTGCACATCCTGCCGCTCTTTCATGCAGCCGGAAATCTTGGGCGCATCACGAGCATGGTCGTTGACGAGCGTCACCGGGGATGCGGTATTGGCGGTACGCTGATGGCGGCCGCCATGCGTTGGTTCGAGAGCGGCCGATGTATGAAGCTGGAGGTGACGAGTGGCGATCAACGCCCGGACGCTCACCGCTTTTATGCGCATCACGGTTTCGCGCGCGACGGGCAGCGGCTCTCCAGGAAAATGCATCCGTAGCGCGTGTCCGAAGACAAAAGCCCGCTGTGAGCGGGCTTTTTGTTTGCAGCAGACGAAGCGGGATTCCCGAACGGGCTCAGGTTACGCGATGCCGCTCGTTCGTCGCGCGATTTGCTCAACCATCCACCGGCTGCGCCGGCGTGTCGAGCGTCAACTGGTAGAACGCCGCGTCGAGCCACCGGCCGAACTTGAATCCCGCCTGCGTGATCGTGCCCGAGTGCACGAATCCGAGCTTCGTATGCAGTGCGATGCTTCCCGCATTGGTCGCATCGATGCAGCCGACTACCACGTGCACCTGCGCTTCGCGCGCGCGCCGGACCACTTCGCGCAGCAGCACCTCGCCAAGCCCTCGGCCGCGCTGGTCGCGATGCACGTACACGCTGTGTTCGACCGTGTACTTGTAGGCGGGAAACGCGCGGAACGTGCCCCAGCTCGCGAAGCCCAGCAGCGTGCCCGACGCATCGACCGCGCCGATGACCGGGAAGCCGCCCGCGCGCTTCGCCGCGAACCACGCGATCATCGCTTCCGGCGGACGCGGCTTGTAGTCGTACAGCGCGGTCGAGTTCGCGATCGCGTCGTTCAGGATCTCGAGGATGGCCGGCGCATGCTCGGCCTCGCTGCAATCGATCAGGCGCACGTCGTCGCGCTGTTTCGGAGAATTCATACGGGCTCCTGTGGGCAGTAGGTAGGGCGCGCGCACGGCTGCTGCGACGACGCGTTCATCAGAGGTTCCGCACGCCGGCGGCGGACGCATCGCAGATCGCGACGACATAGCGCGCGGCATGCGGCGACGGGTTGCTGAAAATCAGCGGCTGGTCGAGCCGCATGGCCAGGCAGTCGCCTTCGTGAAGTTCGTGAAGCGCGTCGCCGAACGTGACGTCGACGCGGCCGCTGATGATCCAAACCTGCTGATGCAGCGCGCTTTCGCGTCCGCCACTGTCGTACGCGACGCGCGCACCGGGCGGGAAATCCACCTCGACGAGCTGAATCGGCGACGGCCAGCCGGCCGGGGAGAGGTTGCGGCGCACATAACCGGACGCCGGATCCCGCCATTCGGCCTGCTGCGCACGGCGGGCCAGCGGCTGCGCGGGCGTGTCGTCCTGGTCGCCGCCGAACAGCCCGGCCAGCGACACACCGAGCCCGGCAGCGAGCTTGTCGAGCACGACCGCCGTCGGGCTGGCCGATGCGCGTTCGATGAGCGAGATCATCGAACGGCTGACGCCGGAGCGCGCAGCCAGCGCATCGAGCGTGTAGCCTCGCACGGTGCGCAGGTCGCGTACGCGCCGGGCGATGCGTTCGTTGATACCGGTGTCGTCGGCAACGGCTGTGGCTGATTCTTTCATGGTGGATTTATTTTCCAGCAAACTGGAATTCGATGTCAACGACATTGATGGCGGCCGACCGACGACTCGACGGAATCCGAATGGCTTGCCCGGCAGTCGTGCGCAGCGTAATATACGAATTGACTACGTTTCGTTTAATTGGGGATATATGGGCATCATCAAGATTTCCGAGCACATGCACGAGCGGCTGCGCTCGACCAGCACGGCGCTGAGCCGCTCGATCAACGCGCAGGCTGAACACTGGCTGCGCGTCGGGATGCTCTCGGAACTCAATCCGGCGCTGTCGTACGGCGACATCTGCCGGATGCTGATCGAGGCCGAGGCGCGGGGCGGCGAGGCGGGGCCGGCGGAACCGGTCGAGCACGGCATCGAGCAGGTGGCGTAATGGCAAAGCGAGAAATCCCGATCCGCGGCGCCGCGGAAATCGCCAAGTCGCGCGAAGCCGCGAAGCTCGCGTCGCAGGTGCTGACGATGCTCACCGAGCATGTGAAGCCGGGCGTCACGACCGACGATCTCGACGCGCTGTGCCGCAACTACATCGTCGACGTGCTCGGCGCGATCCCGGCCAACATCGGCTATCACGGCTATCCGAAAACCGTGTGCGCGTCGGTCAACCACGTCGTGTGCCACGGCATCCCGTCGTCGCGGCCGCTGCGCGACGGCGACATCGTGAACCTCGACATCGCGGTGATCAAGGACGGCTGGTTCGGCGACACGAGCCGCATGTATTTCGTCGGCGAACCGAACGAGCTCGCGCGGCGCCTCGTCGCGACGACCTACGAGGCGATGCACGCCGGCATCCGCGCGGTGCGTCCGGGCGCAACGCTCGGCGACGTCGGCTACGCGATCCAGCAGGTCGCGCATCGCGAAGGATTCAGCGTGGTTCGCGAGTACTGCGGGCACGGCATCGGCGATGTCTATCACGACGAGCCGCAGGTGCTTCACTACGGTCGCCCGGGTACCGGCGTGCCGCTCCGGCCGGGGATGATCTTCACGATCGAGCCGATGCTCAACGCGGGCAAGCGCGACACGCGCATGCTGGCGGACGGCTGGACGGTCGTCACGAAGGACCATTCGCTGTCGGCGCAATGGGAGCACATGGTCGTGGTGACCGAAACGGGTTTCGAGGTGCTGACCGAAGACGCGAAGCCGCAGGCGTTCCCGGCGCTGTCCGGCACGCACGCCGCCTGATACCTGCCGTGCGCCGCGAAGGGCGGTGCGGCGGCACAGTGAAGCGGGCCCCTTTGCGGGGCCCGTTTCCTTTTGGTTCGCGCTCGTGCGGCGCGATTCACACGCGAGCGCGGTGACCGGTTGCCCGATGGACGAACGCTGCCTGGCCGCCGCTCAACCGCGGGCTTTCTGCCATGCAGATTCGACGAACACGCGGCACAGCGCTTCCATCCCCATGCGGTCTTCTTCGTCGAAGCGCGCGGCGACCGGGCTGTCGACGTCCCACACGCCGATCAGCGTGCCGTCGGCGGCCACCAGCGGCACGACGATTTCCGATTCCGATGCCGCATCGCACGCGATATGCCCGGGGAAATCATGCACGTCGCGCACGACCTGCGTTTCGCGCGTCTGCGCGGCCGTGCCGCACACGCCCTTGCCGAGCGCGATCCGCACGCAGGCGGGCTTGCCCTGGAACGGCCCGACCACGAGTTCCGTTCCGTCGAAGAAGTAGAAGCCGGCCCAGTTGAGACGGTCGAGCGAGTGGTAGACCAGCGCGGAGAAATTGGCCGCGTTCGCGGTCAGGTCGCGTTCGGACTCGACGAGCGCGCGCGCCTGCTCGACGAGCGTCGCGTATTGAGCGGCCTTGGAGGCGTTGGGGTCGTTGGACAGCGTGAACATGGCGGGAAAGCGATCAGGGTTGTGGAATGCGCGATGCGCGTACCGCAGTCTACGGCACGCGCGCATGGTTTGCAGCGCCCGGTCATGCATGACGCGGCGCGCTCAATCGGGTTCCAGTTCGGCAAACCGCTCCGCCAGAAAATCCAGCAGCGCGCGCACCGCGGGCAGCAACCCCCGGCGCGACGCGAACACCGCATGCACGATCTCGCGGCGCGGCGCCCAGTCGGGCAGCACGGTTGCCAGCTCGCCGCGCGCGACCTCATCGCGCACCATCATCGTCGGCAATTGCACGATGCCGACGCCTGCAATTGCCGCCGCGCGCAGCGCGAGCATGCCGCCCGTCACGAAGCGTGGCTGGTGATGAATTTCCGCGTGAGCGCCGTCGGGCCCGCGCAACCGCCACACGTGCGCGGACTGCGGGGCGCCGTGATCGAGGCTCGGCAGCCGCGCGAGATCGGCGGGAACGGCCGGTGCGCCATGCTCGTGCAGTAGCGCGGGGCTCGCGACGAGGCACTGGCCGCGCTCGGCCAGCACGCGCAGCGCGAGATCGCTGTCTTCGAGCGGCGGCGGGCGCACGCGGATCGCGACGTCGATCCCTTCGCCGACCACGTCGACGCGCCGGTTGGTCGCTTCCAGATGAATTTCGACGCGCGGGCACGCGACCATGAACGCGGCGATCATCGTGCCGACCAGCGAATCGAGCAGCACGATCGGGCAGCTGACGCGCACGATGCCGCGCGGCTCCTCGTGCAGCAGCGCGATCGCTTCGTCGGCCGCATCGGCCTCGACGAGCATCGCGCGGCAATGCGCGTAATAGGTCTGGCCGACGTCGGTGACCGTGAAGCGGCGCGTCGAGCGCTGGATCAGCCGCATCCCGAGCCGTGCCTCGAGCAGCGCGATGCGGCGGCTCAGCTTCGATTTCGGCATGTCCAGCGCCCGCCCGGCCGGTGCGAAGCCGCCGTGTTCGACGACCTGCACGAAGTAATAGAGATCGTTCAGATCCCGCGCTTTATCGTTCATGAAATGGAACGCTGAGTGCGATTTTGGCAGTCTACCGGATCGATCGTTCCACCACTATATTTCTACCCAGGATGCGAAACACGTGTTTCGCCGCAATTCGGAGAAGGCAATGAAGAAGATCCAGGGTGTGTACAGTGCGCCGCGCGGCCATTGGGTCGGCGACGGTTTCCCGGTGCGTTCGATGTTCAGCTACCAGTCTCACGGCGCGCACCTGAGCCCGTTCCTGCTGCTCGATTACGCCGGCCCGACCACGTTCGAGCCGGGCTCGGCCTCGTCGCCGCGCGGTGTCGGCCAGCATCCGCACCGCGGGTTCGAGACGGTGACGATCGTCTATGACGGCGAGGTTGCGCACCGCGACTCGACCGGCGCGGGCGGCGTGATCGGCCCGGGCGACGTGCAGTGGATGACGGCCGCGAGCGGGATCCTGCACGAGGAATTCCACTCGGAAGGGTTCACGAAGCGTGGCGGCCCGCTCGAGATGGTGCAGCTGTGGGTGAACCTGCCCGCCGCGGACAAGATGGGCGCGCCTGGCTACCAGACGCTGCTGAACGCCGACATCCCCGTGGTCGAACTGCCGGACGGCGCGGGGCGTGCGCGGATCATCGCGGGTGAACTCGACGGGCGGCGCGGCCCGGCCCGCACGCATACGCCGATCGACGTGTGGGACGTGCGGCTCGTGGCCGGCGGCCAGGCGCGGTTCCCGGTCGCCGAAGGGCGCACGCTCGCGGTGGTCGTGCTGAGCGGAACCGTGCACGTGAACGGCGAGACGGTCGCCCGCGAAGCGCAGTTCGTGCAACTCGGTCGCGACGGCAGTGATGTCGAGATCGAAGCGAACGGCGACGCGAAGCTGCTGATCCTGAGCGGCGAACCAATCGACGAACCCGTCGTCGGTTACGGGCCGTTCGTGATGAACTCGCAAGCGGAGATCCGCACCGCGATCGAGGACTTCAACAGCGGCCGCTTCGGCCAGATGCCGGCATGACGGACAGGCCCCGCGCAATGCGGGGCCTTTTTTTCGCGCGCGGGCAGGCGGTCGCGCGGCGAGTGCGCTTCGAGGCATAATCGACGATTGCCGCGCGCCGGCCGGCGCGCCCGAATCAGGACCGACCATGAACGCATCCGCTGCATCCCCGAGCGCCGCCGATCTCGACTGGCGCTGGAAATCCTTCGACGCGCTGACGGCGCGCGAAGTCTATTCGATCCTCGAAGCACGCAGCGCGGTGTTCGTCGTCGAGCAGAACTGCGTGTATCGCGACATCGACGACGCGGACCAGGCCGCATGGCACCTGGCCGCCTTCGATTCGGCGGGCCGTCTGGCCGGCTATCTTCGTGTGCTGCTGCCCGATGCGCAGAACACCGACGTGCGCATCGGCCGCGTGCTGACGACCGCCGCGTTTCGCGGCGCGGGCCTCGGCAACGGGCTGCTGTCGCGCGCGCTCGAGCATATCCGCGCGCAGTGGCCGGATACGCCGGTGAGCCTGCATGCGCAGGCCCACTTGCAGCGTTTCTACGGGGCATTCGGCTTCGCGCCGAGTTCGGACGTGCACGACGAGGACGGCATCCCGCACGTGTGGATGAGCAGCGCACGCGCGTAATGCGCGATGCGCCGCGCGGCGGTCAGTGCGCGGCGTGCACTACCGACGGCTGGTCCGCGCGCTGCGCGGCCCGTTCATCGATCAGGCGGCCGCGCGCGGACAGCCGCAGCCAGTGCCGCAGCGCGATCAGCGCGCCGATCACGCTCATCATCGAGCCGGGAATCCATAGCAGCAGGCCGCCGATCTGCTGGTCGCGCAGCGGGCTCAGCCACGTGAACGCACGGCCGCAGATCGAATAGATCGGATACAGCTCGTGCGGCGTGAAGAAGATCAGCGCGCCGAGCGCGATCTGCGGCGGGATCGCCGCGACGACGATCAGGATCCGGCGGCCCGGTGACAGCCGGGCGGGCGGCGCGGGACGCGGATCGACGACCAGCCACCAGAACAGCAGCCCGTCGATCACCATGCTCCAGTTCATCACGCGATAGAGACGCCAGTCGAGCATCGCGATGAAGTGGATCGGCGACAGCAGCCAGAAATAGATCAGCCCGACGAACAGCACGACCGCGACGACGGGATGGAACACCACGTCGAGCGTCGCGCGCACGGGCGCCCACGCGAGCGTGGGGCGCACGAAGCGCTGCCGCCAGCGAAACGGGATGCCCGCGCGAATCGCCGCGCCCGGATAGGACAGCGCGATGAAGAACGGCCCGAGGTGGTGCAGCACGAGGTGCTGCGCGCGATGCAGGAAGAACTCGTGCTCGAAGAAATAGTCGAGCCGTGTATGCAGCGCGATGTAGAGCGCCGTCAGCCCGAACCAGAACGAGAACTGCCGCAGCGGCGACACCTTCGCCTTCTTCACGCCGCGTGCGAACAGCACGGCGGCGGTCAGCACCGCGATCACCACGGTGGGCGACGGTTCCCACGGATCGAGCCAGTACAGGAGATTCATCGCGCGCGCATCACTTTGCCTGGGCCGGCGACTTCACGGCGAACGGCGCATCGACCGTTTCGCCGTCGGAGAACTTCAGGCGCAGGTGCACGGTGTCGCCCGGCTTGATCGCGTGCTTCGGCTCCTCGAGCATGAAGTGGTAGCCGCCCGGTGCGATGTCGACCTTGCCGCGCGCGGGGATCGTCAGCTTGTCGACCATTTCCATCTTCTGCGTCGAGCCGTTCGAGACGGTCTGGTGCAGCATCGCCATCCCGTAGTCGGGGCTGTCGACGTCGACGAGATCGACCGGCTTGTCGCCCGTGTTCACGAGCGTCACGTAGCCGCCGGCGGGCAGCTTGTTCGGCAGCCAGCGCACCCATGCGTTCTGCGCGGTGATCGCGCCGGCGGCATACGCGTGGGCGCCGGCGCACAGCACGGCGAGGAGGGCGAGCGTCTTGAGTGTCGTCTTCGTTTTCATGTGGGGACGAATTCAGGTAGTGGAGGCGGTGTCGATGATCCGGCGCACATCGGCGGCGATGGCGTCGGGCGAGTCGCGGTCGGTCGCGAGCAGGCGGGCGCGGCCGGTCGCGTCGAAGATGTAGACGGCCGAGCTGTGCGTGACTTCGTAGCCGCCGGACGGATCGCGCTTTTCCATCTGGTACGCGACGCGATAGCGCTTCGCGAGCGATTCGATCTGGCGGTCGGTGCCGGTCAGGCCCCGCGCATGCGCGGCGTCGAACGCGGCGACATACGATTGCATTGCCTGCGGCGTGTCGCGCGCAGGGTCGACCGACACGAACAGGATGCGCACGTTGCTTGCCTGCGGGCCGAGCTTCGCCAGCACTTCCATCAGCCGCGCCATCGTTTCGGGGCAGACGTCGGGGCAGTGCGTGTAGCCGAAGTAGACGAGCGCGACCTGGCCGTGGAACGCATCGGCGTCGACGGGATGGCCGTCGCCGCCCGTCAGCGTGAACGACAGGTCGGGCAGGTGGCCGGTAACGTTGGTGAGGTTCCAGCGCGGCTCGTCGTGCGTACACGCGGTGAGCGCCACGGCGGCGGCGAGGGCCGCGGCCGTGCGGATGAGGCGGGAAAAGCGCCGGTGCGGCGTGGTGCAGGCAGACGACATCCTGGGTCTCGATCGAACGGAATGGTAGCCGGCGGCGCGGCGCCATGCGTCGCGCGGCAGGCGGTTGCGACTGTAGCGCAATTCGCGCGCCCGCGTCCTTTCGAAACCCGTACGGGGCGGGCGAGCGGGGCAATATGTCGCAGTTGGCGCGGGCGGCCGCGCGATGCCGGCGCTGGGCCGGTTTCGCCCATCTCGATGCGCAGGCGCGGTAAGATGCGCACAATTCCATTCGCGCAGCGGCCGCCCGGCGCTTGCCGGCCGACCCTCACACTATCGAATCGATGCAATCCGTTCCGGCTTCCCTGTCCCTGACCGATACCGCGTTCTTCTTCGACTTCGACGGCACGCTCGTCGAGCTGGCGCCGACGCCCGACAGCATTCATGTTCCGCCGTCGCTGCTGACGCTGCTCGACGAGTTGCAGCGCCGCTCGCACGGCGCGGTTGCGATCGTGTCCGGGCGCGGTATCGACAACCTCGACACGTTCCTGAAGATGCCCGGCTTGCCGATGGCAGGCCTGCACGGCGCGGAGCGCCGCGATGCGAACGGCGACACGCAGCGCATCGGCTTCAACGACGAACGCCTGCTGCGCATCGAGCGCGAACTGGCGGCGGTCGTCGACCGTCATCCGGGCATGCTGCTCGAAATCAAGGGCGCGGCCGTCGCGCTGCACTACCGCAACGCGCCCGAGCGCGAGGCGGCGGCGCGCGCGGCAACCGAGCGCCTCGTCGCCGACTATGCCGATGCGTATGTGCTGCAGCCCGGCAAGATGGTGTTCGAGATCAAGCCGAAGGGCGTCGACAAGGGGCGCGCGCTCGCCGCGTTCCTCGACGAACCGCCGTTCGCGGGCCGCGTGCCGGTGTTCGCGGGCGACGACCTGACCGACGAGAAGGGCTTCGCGGTGGTCAACGCGCGCGGCGGCCTGTCGATCAAGGTCGGCGCGGGCGAGACGTCCGCCCGTACACGGCTCGATTCGGTCGACGCGCTGCACGAGCAGATCGCGCGCTGGCTCGGTGCGGGGCAGCCTGACGCATGAGTCGCCTCATCATCGTTTCAAACCGCGTCGCGCCGATTTCGGAAGGCGAACCGGCGGCGGGTGGTCTCGCGATCGGCGTCTACGATGCGCTGAAGGAGACGGGCGGCATGTGGTTCGGCTGGAGCGGCGAGGTCGTCGCGTCCGGCTCGCCGCAGATCCGCGTCGAGGAGCACGGGCCGGTCACGTTCGCGACCATCGGCCTGTCGCGGCGCGACTACGACCAGTATTACCGCGGCTTCTCGAACGCGACGCTGTGGCCCGCGTTTCACTACCGCACCGACCTGATCCAGTACGACCGTCACGAGTTCGAAGGTTACAGCCGCGTGAACGTGTGGCTCGCCCAGCAGCTCGTGCCGCTGCTGCAGGACGACGACGTGATCTGGGTGCACGACTATCACCTGATCCCGTTCGCGCGCGCACTGCGTGCGGCCGGCGTGAAGAACCGCATCGGCTTCTTCCTGCACATCCCGTTTCCGGCTGCGCAGGTGCTCGTCAACGTGCCGCCGCATCGCGATCTCGTCGAGTCGCTGTGCGCGTTCGACCTGCTCGGCTTCCAGACCGAACCCGACCTGCGCGCGTTTTGCGACTACGTCGAATCCGAAGCGGACGGCGTGATCGAGCGCGACGGCCACCTGGCGACGGTGCGTGCATTCGGCCGGACGCTGCGCGCGGCCGCGTATCCGATCGGCGTGCATCCGGACGAGATCGCGTCGCTCGCGCAGGCCGGCGAGCACGGCAAGGCGGTGCGCACGCTCGCGACGTCGCTGCGCGGCCGCAAGCTGATCATGAGCGTTGATCGGCTCGATTACTCGAAAGGGCTCGTCGAGCGCTTCCGCGCGTTCGAGAAGCTGCTCGAGCACGAGCCGTCGCATCGCAATCGCGTGTCGTTCCTGCAGATCGCGCCGTCGACTCGCGCGGAGCTGCGCGCGTACCAGGACATCCGCCTGCAGCTCGAGGGGGAGTCGGGGCGCATCAACGGACGCTTCGCCGAGCTCGACTGGGCGCCGATCCTCTATATCCATCGCCAGTACGACCGCCAGGTGCTCGCTGCGCTGTACCGGCTCGCGCGGGTCGGCTACGTGACGCCGCTGCGCGACGGGATGAACCTCGTCGCGAAGGAGTACGTGTCCGCGCAGAATCCGGACGATCCGGGCGTGCTCGTGCTGTCGCGCTTCGCGGGCGCCGCACGCGAGCTGACGGGGGCGCTGATCGTCAATCCGATCGATATCGACGGGATGGCCGATGCGCTGTCGCAGGCGCTGACGATGCCGCTCGCCGAGCGGCGGGCGCGTTATACGGACATGATCGCGCAGCTTCGCGAGAACAACGTGTCGGTGTGGCGCGACAACTTCCTGCGCGATCTGCAGCACGCGTAACCGGCGGTTTCCCGTGCAAGAAAAAAGCCGCGGTGCGAGAAGCACTGCGGCTTTTTTGTCGACTGCGGGCCGGCGCGTCAGGCCGCGCGTTCGCCGGTCGGCGTGCTGCCGTCGGGGGCCGGGTGATGGCGGCCGTGCTGTTTCGCGAGCAGGTCGCGGTACAGGCCGGGGCGGTTGCGCAGCACGTCGGGCGGGCCGTCGTCGATGACCTTGCCGTTGCTCATCACGATGATCCGGTCGAAGTTGCGCAGCGTCGACAGGCGGTGGGCGATCGCGATCACCGTGCGGCCGACCATCAGGCGGTCGAGCGCGCTCTGGATCGCTTCCTCGGATGCGCTGTCGAGCGCGGACGTTGCTTCGTCGAGCAGCAGGATCGGCGCATCCTTCAGGATCGCGCGCGCGATCGCGATGCGCTGGCGCTGGCCGCCCGACAGCTTGACGCCGCGGTCGCCGACGATCGTGTCATAGCCTTCCGGCATTGCTTCGATGAACTCCGCGCAGCGCGCGTCGCGCGCGGCGGCGAGCACTTCGTCGCGGGTCGCTTCGGGGCGGCCGTACGCGATGTTGTCGTAGATCGTCCGGTGCAGCAGCGAGATGTCCTGCGGCACGAGCGCGATCGCGTGGCGCAGGCTGTCCTGCGTGATCGTCTTCACGTCCTGGCCATCGACCTGCACGGCGCCGTCCTGCGTGTCGTAGAAGCGCTGCAGCAGCGCAAGCACGGTCGACTTGCCGGCGCCCGACTTGCCGATCAGGCCGACGCGCTGGCCCGGCTCGATTTGGAGGTCGAAATGGTCGAGGATCGCGCGGCGGTGCGGATACGCGAACGTCACGCGCTCGAAGTTGACGCGGCCGCCCTTGGCCGACAGCGGCTGCGCGTCGGAGCGGTCCGGCATCCCGTGCGGCTCGAGCAGCGTCTTGACGGCTTCGGACAGGCGCGCGATGTGCTGCGTGACGTCGACGAGCGCGACCGCGAGATCGCGCGTGCCGTGCAGGATCGTGAAGCCGAGCGAGCTGACGAGCACGATGTCGCCCGACGTCGCGCGGCCCTGGTCCCACAGCCACAGCGCCCAGCCGAGCAGGCCGGCGGACAGCATCGCGGTGATCACCGCGTGCAGCAGGCGCAGCTTCTCGAGATAGAGCAGGCTCTGCTGGCGCGCATCCATCTCGGCCTTGACCGTTGCGCCGAAGCGCTTCTGTTCGCGCAGCGTCATCCCGAACGCACGCACGAGGCCCATGTTGCCGATCACGTCGACGAGCTCGCCGTCGACCGCCGCGGCCTTCGCCGCGAACGTGTGGTGGCGGGCCGAGCCGCGCCCGGCGAGCTTGAACAGCACGACGGAGAGCACCGCGGAGCAGCCGAGCAGGCCGGCGGCCATCATCGGATTGACGACGATGATCATCAGGATCGCGCCCATCACCGCGATGCACGGTGGCAGCACGTTCCACGCCATCGTGTTCTCCGACGTGTAGACGGCGTTCGACGTCGCCGTGATGCGGCTCGCGAGCGTGCCCGGCTGCTTCTCGGCGTAGTAGGTGGGCGAATGGCCGATCAGGTACTGGAACAGGTCGCGCCGCAGGTCGCCGGTGACCGCGACGAACGTGTGCGCGGCGAACCAGCCGCCGACGCGCCACAGCAGGTTGTCGGCGGCGATCAGCCCGACGAGCAGCGCGAACGCGCTCCACAGCGGGCCGGGGTGATGGCGCCCGGTCGCCAGCACGTCGATCAGGTGCTTGATCGCGTATTGCGAACCGAGCGCGCAGCCGACGGCGGCCAGCACGCTGCAGAGCACGACCAGGTGGGCGACGGGATGAAGGCGGATGTAGCGGAACAGGAACGCGATCGGCCGGTGCGCGTAGCTCGACAGCTTCGCGTTGTGGGCGTTGCGCTGGGCAGGGGTGAGAGATTCCAAAATATGCGTGCGGTGATTCGGTGATTGAGCGTGGCGGCTGGATCGCAGGCCGGCGTTCGCCCGGACTGAATAATCCGGCATTGTAAACAAGGCCGCGTGTCGCGCTGCGCGAATCTTGCCTTGGCCAGGGGCTCGCGATCGATTTTGAGATAAAATCCGGCATCCCGTCCTGCCTCATGTGCCGGAATCACGCTGCCGGCAGTCACGGGTGCAAGGAACGCCAAAAGGGCCTTCCACTCTAGAACGGACACCCAAGTCCGCGGGTTGCAAAGTGTTGCGCCTTTGTAACAAAGTAAAGTGTTTGAAATGTTGTGCGCCGTATCGGGATTAACCCTAGATAATCGGCTCCGGGTTCGATTCCAGGTTTTTTACGAACCCCTGTCAACGGGTCTTCGTTTCAAACGTTCTATGCCTGTCGCGTCGCCGACGCTCCTTGAGCAGCGCGGGTTTGACGCCCCCGGCAGGCTGATTCGTCCGATCTTCGGACGAAATGCATCCAGCCCGGACCGCCGGCAGGTTGCCGACCCATACCTGGTTTTTAGCCGATTTTTTAGGAGTTACGCATGCGAATCGCCCAAATCGCTCCGTTGCACGAAGCGGTGCCCCCGAAACTGTACGGTGGTACCGAGCGAGTGGTGTCCTACCTCACCGAAGCACTTGTCGAGATGGGGCATGACGTCACGCTCTTCGCGAGCGGCGATTCGCAAACCTCCGCGAAGCTCGAAGCGTGCTGGCCGCAGGCGCTGCGCCTCGACCCGACGATCCGCGACGTGATGGCTCCGCACATGCTGCTCCTCGAGCAGGTGCGCCGCCGTGCGGAAGAGTTCGATGTCCTGCACTGCCACATCGACTACTACCCGTTCTCGCTGTTCTCGCGCCAGCCGGTCCCGCATCTGACGACGATGCACGGCCGTCTCGACCTGCCGGAACTGCAACCGATCTTCAACGCATTCAACGACGTGCCGGTCGTGTCGATCTCCGACAACCAGCGCATCCCGCTGCCGCAGGCGAACTGGCTGTCGACCGTCTACCACGGCCTGCCGGAAAACCTGCTGACGCCGATCCCGAACGTCAAGCCGAGCTACCTCGCGTTCCTGGGCCGCATCTCGCCGGAGAAGCGTGTCGACACGGCGATCCGCATCGCCGAGCAGGCCGGCCTGCCGATCAAGATCGCCGCGAAGCTCGACAAGGCTGACCGCGCGTACTACGAAGAGAAGATCAAGCCGCTGTTCGCGCTGCCGCACGTCGAGTACATCGGCGAAATCAGCGAGTCCGAAAAGACCGAATTCCTCGGCAACGCGCATGCGCTGCTGTTCCCGATCGACTGGCCGGAGCCCTTCGGCCTGGTGATGATCGAGGCGATGGCATGCGGCACGCCGGTGATCGCGTTCAAGCGCGGCTCGGTGCCGGAAGTGATCGACAACGGCGTGTCGGGCTTCGTCGTCGAAGACGAACTGTCGGCCGTTGCCGCGCTCAAGCGCCTCGATACGCTGCCGCGCGAGAAGGTCCGCGCTGCGTTCGAAGCCCGCTTCTCGTCGAAGGTGATGGCGCAGAACTATGTGAAGGGCTACGAGGAACTGCTGCGCCAGAAGCGTCGCACGGTGCTCCGCGAAGTCAACGCAAGCTGATTGCGGGCCGCCGCCGCACTGCGGCGCGCGGCTTGCCATCGACGCCCCGTCCGGGTTTCCGGCGGGGCGTTGTCACATCCGTGGCGCGGATCTGTTGTATTCTCGCCGCGCCCGACGCCGTGAACGGCCCCCGAAGCGGCCCGGCAGGGCATCCGTCCGTCTGTCCAGACGGTAATGTCCCTATAATGGCCGTGCCGTGAAATCCGGCCCCGCACGAATATCCAGAGGAGAGCAGTCTTGGCGAGAACGAAATCCACGCGCGCGGCGCCGGCCCCCGGCGCCGGTGTGATCTTCGCGTTGCGTGCGATCGGTCTCGTGCTGCTCGCGCGCTGGCTGTTCTCGATGTCCCAGATGGGTTATCGCTCGTCGCTGTCGGCGATGGTGTCGTCGCCCTGGGCGTTCGTCTACCTCCTGCTGATCTTCCTGCTGCTCGCGCTGCCGGGCGCCGTCGCGCGCGCCGAACGGCCGTTCCATCCGCTGCCGCAGTGGCTGCGCCAGGCGCTGCGCGTCTTCGCGCTGATCGGTTTGCTGTTCGCGGTCTGGTCGATCGGCATGTTCGTATGGGCGGACGGCTGGCGCCTCGCGCTGCATGCGGTGACGGCGACCAACGGCTGGCTCGTTGCCGCACCGGCGCTTTATGCGGCGATCGTGTGGATCTGCCGCCCGCGGCCGCTGTGGCGGACCAACGTGGCCGCCCGCCGCTTCGCGGTCGGCCGTTATGCGATTTCGCTCGACGTGCTGACGCGCACCACGATCGTGTGGATGGAAAGCCGCAAGGTCGGCCAGTACGATGCGCGCGAACTGTCGGTGCGCTGGCCCGGCCGGGCGGCGCCCGCCGCAGGCGAGGGGGCGACGGACGCGCAGCCGGCCGTCGTGCCGCCGCGTCGCGGCAGCCTGTTCAACCGACCGAAGGTCGAACTGCTGTGGGATTCTCCGGCGGCCGTCGGCCATAACCGGCAGATCGTCATGCGCGCACCGCTCGCGACCGAAGGCGACCGCGTCGCGGTGCTCGCGCTCGACGCCGCGCTCAAACAGATCGTCTGACAAGTCCCGCGCACGGCATGCGGGCGACAAGGAGGCGTGATGATCGTCCGCTGGTTGCTGGCTGCCATTCACCTGAGTGCGTTCGGCGTCGCGTTTGCCGCGATCGCGGGGCGTAACCGCGCGTTGCGCCGGCTCATCGCGTCGGCGCAGGCGGCCGATTTGCCTGGTGTATTCAAGGCGGATGCCGCGTGGGGGCTGTCGGCGCTCGTGCTGATCGTGACGGGCCTGATGCGCGCGTTCGGCGGTTTCGAGAAAGGCTCCGCGTACTACCTGCACGAACCGCTCTTTCACCTGAAGATGACCGCGCTCGTGCTGATCCTGCTGCTCGAGGTCATGCCGATGCTCGGGCTGATCCGGTGGCGCGTCGCCGTGCGGCAGCAGCAGATGCCGGATCTCGGCCGTGCGCGCACCTATGTGCGGATCGGCCATTGGCAGGCGGTGCTGGTGATCGTCATCGTGTTCGCCGCGTCTGGGATGGCGCGGGGGATTGGGGCGGCCGGCTAGGCGTGGCCGGGTAGGTGCGGCCGGCTAGGCATGGCCGAGTAGGCGCGGCCCGAGAGATACGGCTTGGGCGAGGCCGGCCAAGCCCGCCATCGCTACCGCCACCATCATCCGGATCCCGTTCGACGCGCGCAGCGTCTTCCTCCTGGCATCCCTCAGACCGGCCACAGGCCGCATCGCTTCTCTCGATTTCTCTTGGTGCCGGCCCGACCGGGCGACCCTGCCGCCCGGTCCGTTCTGTGCTCAGCGCACGAGGCAGGGGCGCTTGTTGTTGAAGGTCCACCCCGGAATCAGGTACTGCATCGCCGCCGCGTCGTCGCGGGCACCGAGCCCGTGCTGCTTGTACAACTCGTGCGCGACCGCGACGGCATCCATGTCGATATCGATGCCGAGCCCCGGCCGCTTCGGCACCTCCACCAGACCGTTCTCGATCTTCAGCGGCTCGCGCGTCAGACGCTCGCCGTCCTGCCAGATCCAGTGCGTATCGATCGCGGTGACCTGGCCCGGCGCGGCGGCCGCGACGTGCGTGAACATCGCGAGCGATACGTCGAAGTGATTGTTCGAGTGAGAGCCCCACGTGAGGCCCCAGTCGCGGCACATCTGCGCGACGCGCACCGAGCCCTGCATCGTCCAGAAGTGCGGATCGGCGAGCGGGATGTCGACGGCCTGCAACTGCACCGCGTGTCCCATTTGCCGCCAGTCGGTCGCAATCATGTTGGTGGCCGTCGGCAGCCCCGTCGAGCGACGGAATTCGGCCATCACCTCGCGGCCCGAGTAGCCATTCTCCGCGCCGCATGGATCTTCCGCGTAGGCGAGCACGTGATGCTGGTCGCGGCACAGGCGCACGGCCTCGTCGAGCGACCATGCGCCGTTCGGGTCGAGCGTCACGCGCGCGTCGGGGAAGCGCTCGGCGAGCGCCGTCACGGCCTCGATCTCGCTCGCGCCTTCGAACACGCCGCCCTTCAGCTTGAAGTCGTTGAAGCCGTAGCGCGCATGCGCGGCCTCGGCGAGCCGCACGACGGCCTCGGGCGTCAGCGCGGCTTCGTCGCGCACGCGCGTCCAGTCGTCGGTCGCGCCGCTGCCGTCGCGATAGGCGAGCGCGGTCTTCGTGCGGTCGCCGACGTAGAACAGGTAGCCGAGCATTTCGACGCGCTCACGCTGCTGGCCCTCGCCGAGCAGCGCGGCGACCGGCACGCCGAGATGCTGGCCGAGCAGGTCAAGCAGCGCGGCTTCGAGCGCGGTGACCGCGTGGATCGTCGTGCGCAGGTCGAAGGTCTGGAGCCCGCGGCCGCTCGCGTCGCGGTCGGCGAAGGTGCGCCGCACGTCGTTGAGCACCGCGTGGTAATTACCGACCGGCTGGCCGACGACGAGCGCGCGTGCATCGTCGAGCGTGCGGCGGATGCTTTCGCCGCCGGGTACTTCGCCGACGCCGGTCCGGCCCGCGCTGTCCTTCAGGATCACGAGGTTGCGGGTGAAGAACGGGCCGTGTGCGCCGCTCAGGTTGAGCAGCATGCTGTCGTGGCCGGCGACCGGAATCGCTTGCAGGTCGACGATGCGCGGCGTGTCGTGGGAGGGCGAGGCAGTGACGGCGTTCATGGGCGGCGATGGCGAAAGAGTGGGCAATGCCGTGCGGCAAAAGCTTTGCCGCGCGCGGCGGGAGGTGCGATCATTCGACAACCGACATGCGCGGCGCGCAAGCCCCGCAAGTCGACGCAACCCGAAACGGGGTGGGAGCGACAACCTGACCAGCGGAGCGCAGAACGCGAACGCTGGCCGATCGTAAGGCATGGGACCGGGCGGCGCTGGAATGCTCGCTTGAGTCGACAGGAGATCCGTGTTTCGATCATCAGTCGTCGGATGACTTGTGACGCAGTATAATGAATCATCGGCTTTCGCTCAAACCCCGCGTAAACCCTCGGCTCACATTACGATCATTCAAAAAGGAACCGGCCTCATGTCCGTGCCTACGCTTCCCGCAGCGCCGCGCCGTCGCGCACGCAGCCTCGCACAAGATGTCGTCGACGCGCTGACCGCGCAGATCGAAAACGGCACGCTGCGTCCCGGCGACAAGCTGCCGACCGAAACCGAAGTCATGGCGGCGCAGGGCGTGAGCCGCACGGTCGTGCGCGAAGCGATCTCGCGGATGCAGGCGAGCGGCCTCGTCGAGACGCGCCACGGCATCGGCAGCTTCGTGCTGGAGCCGTCGCGCCGCCAGACGCTCGGCATCGACCCGGCGACGATCACGACGCTGCGCGACGTGCTCGCGGTGCTGGAACTGCGCATCAGCCTCGAAAGCGAATGCGCGAGCCTCGCCGCGCAACGCGCGAACGATACCGACCTGGCCGCGCTGCGGCGCGCGCTCGACGCGATCGCCACGGGGGCGGGCGGCGGCCGCGACACCGCGCAGCTCGACTTCCAGTTCCACCTGCAGATCGCGCAATCCACCGGCAACCGCTATTTCGTCGACATCATGACGCAGCTCGGCACGTCGATCATCCCGCGCACGCGCGTGAATTCGGCCCGCTTTGCCGGCGACGATCTCGAGCGGTACGTCGGCCGGCTGAACCACGAGCACGAGGATATCTACGAGGCGATCGCGCGCCACGACCCGGAGGCCGCACGCGCCGCGATGCGCACGCACCTCACGAACAGCCGCGAACGGCTGCGCCGCGCGCACGAGGCGGCCGAGGCCGAGCGCGACACGCAGGCCAGCTGACGCGCCGAGCGGCGCGGCCCGAGTTGCCGCTTACCCGCTCGCATCGCGCCAACATCAGTCGTCATACGAGATCGATATCCCTTCGTCGATCACCGGGGCCGGGCGGCGTCTCCGCCGCCGGCCGCCGGCACCGCCGATCAGCCTCCCTTCGTCGTGATCGTCTTCCACGTGCCGCTCTTCACCTGGTACAGCGTCGACATCCCGCTCTTCAGCGAGCCGTCGTTCGCGAACGAGATGCGACCGGTGACGCCTTCGAAGTCGACCTTCTTCAGCGCCGGGCGATAGACCTTCGGATCGATCGAGCTGGCCGCCTGCATCGCCTTGATCGCCGCCCACGCCGCGTCGTAGCCGAACTGCGCGTACGACAGCACGTCGACGCCGAAGCGCTTCTTGAAGCGCTGTTCGAAATCCTTCCCTTGCGGCAACTCGTCGAGCGGCCGGCCGTATTCCCACGCCATCGCGCCTTCGGCGGCCGGGCCCGCGATCTTGATGAACTCGTTGTCCTTCACGCCGCCGCCGCCGACGAACTGCGCGTTCAGCCCGAGCTGGCGCATCTGCTTGATGAAGTTCGCGGCGAGTGAATCGAGGCCGCCGAAGAAGATCAGGTCGGGATTCTTGGCCTTCAGGCTCGTGATCTGCGCGCGGAAGTCGACCGCCTGGTTGCTGGTGAACTCGCGGCCGATGAGGTTGCCGCCCGCGGCCTTCACGGCCTTCTCGAACTCGTCGGCCTCACCCTGGCCGAACGCGGTGCGGTCGTCGATGATCGCGATGCGCTTCGCCTTCGTCACGTCGACCGCGTACTTGCCCGCATTGCCGGCGTTCTGGCCGTCGGTCGCGATCACCATGAACATGTTCGCGAGCCCGCGCGCGGTGAGCGTCGGGTTGGTTGCGGCCGGATCGATCACCGGGATGCCGGCCTTGTCGTAGACCACCGAGGCCGGAATCGTCGTTCCCGAGTTGAAGTGGCCGACCACGACCGACACGTTCTGGTCGACGAGCGCCTGCGCGGCCTGCACGCCGATGCGCGGGTCGGCCTGGTCGTCCTGCACGACGAGATTGAAGTGCGCGGGCTTGCCGGCGATCTGCACCTTCTGCGCGGCAGCGTCGTCGAGCGCGAGCTGCACGCCGTTCTGCAGGTCCTTGCCGTAGCCGGCGTTCACGCCCGTGAGCGGCGCGGCGAAACCGACCTTCACGTCGGTCGTATCGGCGGCCTGGGCCGCCTGTTGCGAGAGGAGGGCAAGCGCGGATGCAACCGACACCGACAGCAGGGAATGACGGAATTTCATGTTGTTCCTCTTGTTCGATACCTGCGAGTGAGTACCGCACATGCTCGGGCGGGCCGGACATGTGCGACGGGCGGGCGGTTCGACCGCTTCTCGGAATCGGGCGGGGAGGTCGGCATCGTGATCCTCGGAACAATCTCCCGTCAGGCTCCGCGAAGAGCCCCGATCGCCTCGATATATAGGTCGCCGATATGCCCGGGTCTTGGCAATTTGCCGCGCATTCGGTGCGGATTTGCGCATAGCTTCCGCGCGGGCGGCGGCAGCCGGTATCGGGAGTTTCCCGTCGCGAACGGAGCGGGCGGAGAGGAGGGGGAGCGACGGAGCGGGAAGGAGAGGGAGGCGGCGCGGCCCGCCGGGGCCGCGCCGCGCACGGGACACCGTCAGTCGGACAGTGCGTCCGATGCGGCTTCGGCATCGTCGTGCGATGCGTGCGTGCGGATCAGCGGATCGCTGGTGCTCGGGCGGCCCGTCTCGACGTGGCCTGCGAAGCGGCGCAGGAAGCCGAGCAGCCGGCCGTCGCTGACGGTCAGGTCGTACCAGCCGTGGCTGCCGCGCAGATCCCAGTAGTCGTCGATCTGCTGGCCCGGCGCGAGGTCGAACGTGCGCGCGCGGCCGTGGCCGTACGCGTTCGTGACCTTGAGCCGTACGGCCTTGTGGCCGCGGTTCATCAGGCGCAGCGTGATGTTGCCGTTCGCGACGTCGTAGCCGTAGACCACCTCGGGGTTCACGTTCGCGCTGCCGACGCCGGTCGCGAACGGGCCGCGGAAATGGCAGTAGAAGCCGTTCGGGCCGTACACGTCGAGGTCGTACAGGCCGAGCGACGCCGCGGCGCTCCACGTGTCGGCGATCCGCTTGCCGGCTTCGACCGTGTACGCCCATGGGCCGTCGAGGCGATTGCGCGACTGAACCTGGAACGCGGCGCCCGCCCGGCCCGTGTTCGCGAAGGTCAGCCGGAACAGGCCGTTCACCGATTCGACGCGGCCGTGCACGAACAGCTCGTACGGCAGCGCGCGCGCCGGCCGCAGCCCGGCCTCCTGCTTCGGCAGCTTCTGCAGCAACGGCGGCACGGGGATGTAGTCGGGGTGGCGCAGGCGGTCGGGCGGCGCATAGCCGCTCGTATCCGGCAGCGTCGGCCAGCCGGCGTCGGCCGTCGCGAAATCGAACGCGGCGGTCAGGTCGCCGCACACCGTGCGACGCCACGGCGAGATGTTGCCTGCCTTGACCGGATACTGCGCACCGAAGCGCGCTTCGATGAATTGCAGCAGCGACGTGTGATCGAAGGTCTGCGAGCAGACCCAGCCGCCCTTGGTCCACGGCGACACGACGAGCATCGGCACGCGCGGCCCGAGCCCGTACGGGCCGGCCATGTGCGATGCGTCGCCGGGGAACACCTCGTTGGTCGTCGCGACCGACGACAGCCCGTTGTCGCGCGACTGCGGCGCGAACGGCGGCTGTACGTGGTCGAAGAAGCCGTCGTTTTCGTCGTACGTGATGAAGAGCGCGGTCTTGCTCCACACCTCCGGATTCGACACGAGCGCCTTCAGCACCTCCTCGATGTACCACGCGCCGTAGTTCGCCGGCCAGTTCGGGTGCTCGGAATACGCTTCCGGCGCGCAGATCCACGACACCTGCGGCAGCGTGCCGTTCTTCACGTCCTGCTGCAGCACGTCGAACAGCGTGCCGCCCGCGCTGATGTTGGTGCCGGTGCGCGCCTTGTCGTACAGCGGCGTGCCGGGCAGTGCGGTGCGGTACTGGTTGAAGTAGAGCAGCGAGTTGTCGCCGTAGTTGCCGATGTACGGGTTCTGCGTCCAGCCCCACGAGCCGGCGGCGTTCAGGCCGGTGCCGATGTCCTGGTAGATCTTCCACGACACGCCGGCGTTCTCCAGCACTTCCGGATAGGTCGTCCAGCCGTAGCCCGTTTCCTCGTTGCCGAGCACCGGGCCGCCGCCCGTGCCGTCGTTGCCGACGTAGCCCGTCCACATGTAGTAGCGGTTCGGGTCGGTCGAGCTCGGGATCGCGCAGTGGTACGCGTCGCAGATCGTGAATGCATCGGCGAGCTGGTAGTGGAACGGGATGTCGTCGCGCTTCAGGTACGCCATCGTCGTGGTGCCCTTGTTCGGCACCCACTGGTCGTAGCGGCCCTTGTTCCATGCGGCGTGCATGTCCTGCCAGCCGTGCGGCAGGTCCTGCAGGAACTGCAGGCCGAGCTTGTCCGCGCCCGGATGGAACGGCAGCAGCTCGGCCGGGCCGACCGGCTGGTGGAACACCGACTTGCCGTTCGCGAGGCGCAGCGGGCGCGGGTCACCAAAGCCGCGGACACCGCGCATCGTGCCGAAGTAGTGGTCGAACGAGCGGTTCTCCTGCATCAGGATCACGATGTGTTCGATATCGCGGAGGGTGCCGGTGCGGCGGTTCGCGGGAATCGCAAGCGCATCGCGAATCACGGGCGGGAACAGGTTCAGCGCGGCGGCGCCGGCGGTGCCGGCAGCGACGCGCAGGAAGTCACGACGGTTCGATCGGGTCATGGTCGTTATCGTGCGGTAAAGGGGGGAGCCGATTGGCGGGACCTGCTGGAAGGGCGCGTCCGGGTCGCAGGATGCGGCTGCGTCCGGTCGTGCCGCCGCGAGCATAGCGAGGAATCGGTGTCATTCATGTGAAGTCCGGAAACGTTTGCATTTGCATCGAAGCCGTATCGAGGCAGCGTCGGGGCACATTTCGCCAGCGGTCGCGGTGCGGCAGGGATGAGGCGGGAACGCGGTGCGGCGCGGGATGCGCGCCGGTGAAGCGAAGGGCGATGCCGGTATGTCAGGCGTCCGTGACCCACGCGCCGAACCATTCGCTCGGGCGCGCGATTTCGTCCTGCGCGGCGACGAGTTCGAGCTCGTAGCGGCGCGCATCGTAGGTGGCCTTCACGACCGCATGCACGGCCGCGAGCGTGTGCTCGAACGCGGCGCGCACGGAGTCGCCGCGCAGCCGGCATGCGACGAAGATCGCGCTGGTCAGGTCGCCGACGCCGACAGGATGGCGTGGAAACGCATACAGCGGGCGCTGGCCGATCCACGCTTCGGTTTCGGTGACGGCGAGCATGTTGAAACGATCGGCGGGGCTGTTGCGGTCGTGCAGGTGCTTGACGAGGATGATCTGCGGGCCGCGGTGGATCAGCGAGCGGCAGGCTTCGACGGCTTCGGCAACCGTTTCGATGCGCCGCCCGGCGAGCTTCTGCAGTTCGGTGTGGTTCGGCGACATGCCGTCCGCGAGCGCCGGCATCTCCTGGACCATGAATTCCTCGACGCCGGGTTCGGGCCGGATGCCGCCCGTCTGGCCCATCGCCGGATCGCAGAAGTACCACGCGTTCGGGTTCATCGCCTTCACCGAGCGGACGATCTCGACGGCTGCACGCGCCTGCGGTGGCGAGCCGAGGAAGCCGGACAGCACGGCGTCGCAGCGCTTGAGTGCGCCGATCGCGGCGATGCCGTCGACGAGCTGCTCCATCTTCGCGGCATCGATCGCGCTGCCGGCCCAGTTCCCGTACTGCATGTGATTCGACAACTGGACGGTATTGAGCGGCCAGACGTTGACGCCGAGGCGCTGCATCGGGAACACGGCCGCACTGTTGCCGGCATGGCCGTAGATGACGTGCGACTGAATGCTGAGGACGTTTTTCATGGGAATCGCCTGCACGCGTTTCAGGGTCACGTCACACGATACCCGAGTTCGTCACGCGCGCGGAAGTCGCGCTGCCCCGGAGTGTTGCGCGCCGTCGTCAGCGCGACCGCGTAGAATCGCGGGGCGCGAGGCGGCCCGGCTGCCCGCGTGCATCTCCAATTACCGTGATCGCCATGCTTTCGATTCGCAAGATGTTGTTTGCCGCGCGCGCCGCCGTGCTCGGCGCGGGTGTTGCCGCCGCGTGCGCCATGCCTGCCGTGGCCGCCGCCGCGTCGCCCGCCGGCAACGACGGGCCCGTGTATGGCCCGCGCCTGGAAGGGTTCAACTATCCGGCGCCCGTGCATCTGTACACGTTCGTGTCGCAGCGCGAAACGCTCGAGATGGCCTACCTCGACGTGCAGCCTGCGCACCCGAACGGCCGCACCGTCGTGCTGCTGCACGGGAAGAACTTCTGCGCGGCGACGTGGGAGGACACGATCGGCGTGCTGAGCCGCGCGGGCTTCCGCGTGATCGCGCCGGACCAGATCGGCTTCTGCAAGTCGTCGAAGCCCGATCGCTACCAGTACAGCTTCCAGCAGCTGGCGCGCAACACGCACGCGCTGCTCGAATCGGTGGGGGTGAAGTCGGCGACGATCGTCGGCCACTCGACGGGCGGGATGCTTGCGATGCGCTACGCGCTGATGTACCCGAAGGCGACCGACCAGCTCGTGCTCGTGAACCCGATCGGCCTCGAGGACTGGAAGGCGCTCGGCGTGCCGCCGCTGCCGGTCGACTACTGGTATGCGCGCGAACTGAAGACCACGGCCGACGGCATCCGCCGCTACGAGCAGGGCACGTACTACGCGGGCAAGTGGTCGCCGTCGTACGAGCGCTGGGTGCAGATGCTGGCCGGGATGTACCGTGGCGCCGGTCGCGACGCGGTCGCGTGGAACTCCGCGCTGATCTACGACATGATCCTCACGCAGCCGGTGGTCTATGAACTCGGCGCGATCCGCGTGCCGACGCTGCTGATGATCGGCGACAAGGACACGACCGCGATCGGCAAGGACGTCTCGCCGCCCGACGTGCATGCGAAGCTCGGACGCTACCCGGAACTCGCGAAGCGCACGCAGGCCGCGATCCCCGGTGCGCAGCTCGTCGAATTCCCGGCGCTCGGGCACGCGCCGCAGATCCAGGATCCGGACGCGTTCCACAAGGCGCTGCTCGACGGGCTGCAGGCCGTGCACCCGCAGTGATGCGGGGCCGGCCGCAGGTGGCCCGGGCGCGCGCCGTCAGCGCGTTTCGCTCGCGAGTTCGTCGCGGATCTGCGCGGTCAATTCGAACGAGCGCAGCCGTGCCGCGTGGTCGTAGATCTGTGCGGTGACGATCAGCTCGTCGGCTCCCGTCTGCGCGATGCGGTCGCGCAGCTTGTCGCGCACCGTGTCGCGCGAGCCGACCGCCGCGAACGACAGCGAATGCGCGACGGTCGCGAGTTCGAGCTCGTTCGCCTCGAGCACGTCGACGGGCGGCGGCAGCTTGCCCGGCGTGCCGCGCCGCAGGTTGATGAACTGCTGCTGCAGCGACGTGAACAGGCGCCGCGCCTCGTCGTCGGTATCGGCGACGAACACGTTGACGCCGACCATCGCATGCGGCTTCGGCCATGCGGCCGACGGCCGGTACTGCGCACGATAGATCTCGAGCGCGCGCATCAGGTAATCCGGCGCGAAGTGCGACGCGAACGCGAACGGCAGCCCGAGCATCGCGGCGAGCTGGGCGCTGAACAGGCTCGAGCCGAGCAGCCACACGGGCACGTCGAGCCCTGCGCCGGGTACCGCGCGCACGCGCTGGCCGGGCACCGGCTCCGCGAAGTAGCGCTGCAGCTCGGCGACATCATCCGGAAACGAGTCGGCGCTGCCGATCAGGTCGCGGCGCAGCGCACGCGACGTGGTCTGGTCGGTGCCGGGCGCACGGCCGAGGCCGAGGTCGATGCGCCCCGGATACAGCGACGCGAGCGTGCCGAACTGCTCGGCGATCACGAGCGGTGCGTGGTTCGGCAGCATGATGCCGCCCGAGCCGACCCGGATCGTCCGCGTGGCGCCCGCGACATGGCCGATCACGACGGCCGTTGCCGCGCTCGCGATGCCGGGCATGTTGTGATGCTCGGCGAGCCAGTAGCGCTGGTAACCCCAGCGTTCCGCATGTTGTGCGAGATCGACGGTGTTGCGGAATGCCTGGGAGGCGTCGGCGCCGGCCGGAATGGGGGCGAGATCGAGTACGGAAAACGGAGTCATCGGTTGGCCTTCGAACGGGGGAGCGGGGTGATGCACTTACGCAACAAATGCCAAGGATTTTGCCAAAGGGTTCCGGAACGTGCTGGGGGCGGCCCGATAACCATGCGCCTTTCAGGGATGCAGGGTCGAATTCGGTGATCGTTGCAAAAATCAATCTAATCGCTGATTAATTACCAATCTTTACGGCGATTGGGCGTGAATCCGCATCGACATACAAATTTGCACGAAACGTTTGATTTTCAAGACTGCAATACGCCTGCAAACCGCTTACGCTAACGTAAACGCGGGGGTGCCCAAATGGTTTGCCGACTGCGCAGCTTTGCCGAAATCGCACCAGTCCGTTTCTCGTAGTGCCGAGCGCGGGGTGCCGCAGGCTGCTAAAATCCGGCGCCTGCCCATGTTGTGCCGAAGGTAGCCATACGAGTCTTCCCGTATCCCGTCCGGGCGTCGCGCGGAGATGCACCACGCGAAACCGGGCATGGCCATACCCGAAGGATGGGTCGAGCCTCCCTCATACACAGACGCTGCTGGAACAAGGAGTCGGGTCGTGCCCGCGTTCGTCGTTGTCGGAATATCGAATCACGCTCAATCACGCTCACGCGTTCTCCATGGCGTTCAGGTCGCCGGGAGGCGTCGCGCATGACGGCAACCGCTACGATGCTCGACTGGCTCCTGATCGTCTTCACGCTGGCCGCGGCCGGCTATGCGCTCGTCGCCGCGTTCGCGCCGCGGCCGCGTACGCCGCGCACGGCGATGCGCGACGGCTTCGAGCCGGTCAGCGTGCTCAAGCCGCTGTGCGGCGCGGAGCCGCACCTGTACGAAAACCTCGCGACGTTCTGCGAGCAGCGCCATCCGCGTTATGAAGTGCTGTTCGGCGTCGCGTCGGCGGCCGATCCGGCCATTGCCGTGGTCGAACGGCTGCGCGCCGATTATCCCGAGTGCGACATCACGCTCGTGGTCGACGCGCGCGTGCACGGCAAGAACCTGAAGGTCGCCAACCTGATCAACCTCGCCGAGCGCGCGAAGTACGGCCGCATCGTGATCGCGGACAGCGACATCGCGGTGAAGCCCGACTATCTGGAGCGCGTGACGGCGCCGCTCGCCGACGTGTCGGTGGGTGTCGTCACGTGCCTGTATCATGCGCGCAGCGTCGGCGGGTTCTGGACGCGGATCGGCGCGCAGTTCGTCGATGCATGGTTCGCGCCGTCGGTCCGGATCACGCACCTCGGCCGCTCGAGCCGCTTCGGTTTCGGCGCGACGCTCGCGCTGACGCGCGACACGCTCGACCGGATCGGCGGCTTTCCGGCGCTGAAGGACGAACTGGCCGACGATTTCTGGCTGGCCGAGCTGCCGCGCCGCCTCGGGCGACGCACCGTGCTGTCGGAGGTCGAGGTCGCGACCGACGTGATCGAGCCGTCGTTCGGGCCGCTGTGGCACCGCGAGACGCGCTGGCTGCGCACGATCCGCTCGCTGAACCCGGCCGGTTTCGCGTTCCTGTTCATTACGTTTACCGTGCCGTGGCTCGCGATCGGCGCGGCGCTCGCGCTGCGCCTCGACGGAACCTTCGCCGGCTCGCTGGCGGGCTGGGCGGCCGTGGTGGGCGCGTTCGGGCGGCTCGTGCTGCACGCGCGCGGCGAGGACGGCTGGCGTGCGTTCTGGCGCGACTTGCCGCTCGTCGCGGTGCGCGACACGCTGCTCGCGCTCGAGTGGCTCGCAGCGGTGTTCGGCACGCACGTCGTGTGGCGCGGCGCGAGGATGACGGTCGTCGGCGGCGAACGCGCGACGGCGGCAGTGGAAGCAGTGGACGGCCGCTAGGGCCGTTCCGACCGAACCCGGCCCGAGGGCCGAGACGCGCTGCGTGGCGAGGCCGCGCGGCGCGACATGACAGAGAGGCGGGCGCCGGCAGGGCGGCCCGCGGTTTTTTGACTGAATCGTTGTGACGAATCGAACTATGCAGGCTACCGGAGCATTCATGAAAACGCTGTTCTTGCAGGCCCCTTCGTATGACGGCTTCGACGGCGGAGCCGGCTCGCGCTATCAGGCGAAGCGCGAAATCCGTTCCTTCTGGTATCCGACGTGGCTCGCGCAGCCGGCAGCGCTCGTGCCGGGCAGCCGCGTCGTCGACGCGCCGGCCGACGGCCTGTCGGTCGAGGAAACGCTGAAGATCGCCAACGACTACGACCTCGTGATCATCCACACGAGCACGCCGTCGTTCCCGACCGATGCGATGTTCGCGCAGGACCTGAAGAAGATGAAGCCGTCGATGCTGGTCGGCATGGTGGGCGCGAAGGTGATGGTCGATCCGCACAACTCGCTCACGGCGAGCGAGGCAATCGACTTCGTGTGCCGCGAGGAATTCGACTACACCTGCAAGGAAATCGCGGAAGGCAAGCCGTTCCCGGAGATCAAGGGCTTGAGCTGGCGCGCGAAGGACGGCTCGATCGAGCACAACGAAGCGCGTCCGATCCTCGAGAACATGGACGAACTGCCGTTCGTCGCGCCCGTCTACAAGCGCGACCTGAAGATCGACAACTACTTCATCGGCTACCTCAACTATCCGTACGTATCGATCTACACGGGCCGCGGCTGCAAGTCGCGCTGCACGTTCTGCCTGTGGCCGCAGACGGTCAGCGGCCATCGCTACCGCACGCGCTCGGTCGAGAACGTGATCGCGGAAGCGAAGTGGATCCGCGACAACATGCCGGAAGTGAAGGAACTGATGTTCGACGACGACACCTTCACCGACGACCTGCCGCGCGCTGAAGCCATCGCCATCGGCCTGGGCAAGCTCGGCATGACGTGGTCGTGCAACGCGAAGGCGAACGTGCCGTACAAGACGCTCAAGGTCCTGAAGAAAAACGGCCTGCGCCTGCTGCTGGTCGGCTTCGAATCCGGCGACGACCAGATCCTCGTGAACATCAAGAAGGGCGTGCGCACCGATTTCGCGCGCCGCTTCAGCGCGGACTGCAAGAAGCTCGGCATCAAGATCCACGGCACCTTCATCCTCGGCCTGCCGGGCGAGACGCAGGAGACCATCAAGAAGACGATCGAGTACGCGAAGGAAATCAATCCGCACACGATCCAGGTGTCGCTCGCCGCGCCGTATCCGGGCACGACGCTCTACAAGCAGGCCGTGGAAAACGGCTGGATGGAAGAGAACAAGACCATCAACCTGGTGAGCAAGGAAGGCGTGCAGCTCGCGGCGATCGGCTATGCGCACCTGTCGCGCGACGAGATCTATCACCATCTCGAGCAGTTCTATCGCCAGTTCTACTTCCGTCCGTCGAAGATCTGGGAGATCGTCCGCGAGATGCTGACGAGCTGGGACATGATGAAGCGCCGCCTGCGCGAAGGCGTCGAGTTCTTCCGCTTCCTGCGCGCCCACGAGGCCTGATTCGTGGCGACGCAGCGGGCGCTGATCTTCACCGCGGACGACTTCGGGCTGCACCCGCGGGTCAACGCGGCGGTCGAGCGCGCGCACCGCGACGGCGTGCTGAACGCCGCCAGCCTGATGGTCGGCGCGCCCGCCGCGCAGGATGCGATCGAGCGCGCGCGGCGGCTGCCGTCGCTCGCGGTCGGCCTGCATCTCGTCCTCGCGGACGGGCCGGCCACGCTGCCCGCGCATGAGATTCCCGCGCTCGTCGGCCCCGACGGGCGCTTCGGCGATGCGATGGCGACGGACGGCTGCCGCTTCTTCTTCCTGCCGCACGTGCGGGCGCAGCTGCGCCGCGAGATTCGCGCGCAGTTCGACGCGTTCGCGGCGAGCGGCCTGCCGCTCGACCACGTGAACGCGCACAAGCATTTCCACCTGCATCCGACCGTGCTGTCGATGATCATCGAGATCGGCCGCGACTACGGGCTGCGCGCGGTGCGGCTGCCGTACGAGACGAGCGCACCCGCGCTGCTCAAGCCGTGGATCGCGCTCGTGCGCGCGCGGCTCGACCGCGCGGGGCTCGCACACAACGACTACGTGGTCGGGATCGAGCATACGGGCGCGATGGACGAGGCCGTGTTGCTCGACGCAATTGCGAAGTTGCCGCCGGGCGTCGGCGAGATCTACTGCCATCCGGCCGAGGCCGGCGACGGCCCGATCACGCCGACGATGGCCGGCTACCGTCCGGTGGACGAACTCGATGCGCTGCTGTCGCCGCGCGTCGCGGCCGCGCTGAAGGCCGCGGACGTCGCGACCGGCGGTTTTGCCGACGTGTTCGGCCAGCCCGCGGCACGGCGCGGCGCGCACGCGTCGCGCGCACCGGGAGCGCAGCCATCATGATGAAGTGGATCAAGTGGCTCGGCTGGCCGCTCGGCATCGGCATCCTGCTCGCGCTGGGGCTGCACGAGGGCGTCGGCGACGTGACGCAGATGCTCGCGCGCGCCGGCTTTGCGCTGCTGTGGCTCGTGCCGTTCCATGCGCTGCCGCTGCTGCTCGACGCGTACGCGTGGCACCTGCTGCTCGACAAGCGCTCGTCGCTGCCATTCCTGTGGTGGATCGCGACCGTGCGCGAGGCCGTGAACCGGCTGCTGCCGGTGGTCGGGATCGGCGGCGAGATCGTCGGCATCCGCCTCGCGCGCTGGCAGGTGCCCGACGCGAGCCGCGTGACGGCATCGGTGATCGTCGAGTTGCTCGTGACGATCGTCGTCCAGTATGCGTTCGCCGCGCTCGGCCTCGTGCTGCTGCTTGCGACGACGGACAGCATGGGCGGCGGCACGATCGGTCTCGCGCTGCTGCTCACGCTGCCGCTGCCGGTGCTCGGCGTCGTGCTGATGCGCCGCGGCGGGATCTTCCATGCGATCGAGCGTTTCGCGGGCCGCCTGCTCGGCGATTCGCACCGGCTGCTGCAGGGCGTCGACGGCAAGCGGCTCGATGCCGACATCGATGGGCTGATGTCGCGCACGGGCCTGCTGTTCAGCGCGTTCTTCTGGCAGCTGGCCGGCTATGTGCTCGGCGCGCTCGAGATCTACTGGGCGCTCGCGCTGCTCGGCCATCCGGTGTCGATCGGCGGTGCGATCGCGATCGAGGCGATGGCGCAGGCCGTGCGCCATGCGGCATTCATGGTGCCGGGCGGCCTCGGCGTGCAGGAGGCGACCGTCGTGCTGCTCGCGCAGATGTTCGGCGTCGATCGCGAGACGGCGCTGTCGCTCGCGCTGGTCAAGCGTGGCCGCGAGGTGTTGTTCGGCTGCCTGGCGCTCGGTTCGTGGCAACTGGCCGAACTCGTGCGCACGCGGCGCCGCATCAGTGTGCCGCCGGCCGTGCCGCGGGCACCGCAGGCGGCGAGCCGCGTGGCCGACACTGAAACCGAAACGATGCATTGAATACGAGACGGGCCGCGCGCCCGTCTCGCGCTTTTGGCGTCGCACGGGTATCCTTGCCGCGTGTTTTCTCGATGCGCATTTCTTCCGATGAATTTCCGTTTCCGGCTGCTTCCCGTGACGATGCTGGCCGCCGCGCTGGCGCTGACCGGCTGCGACGACAAGCAAGGCAACCTCGACGTGCAACGTATCAGGGACTTCTTCAACGCGATCAAGCCCGCGCCGCTGCTGCTGAAGGGGCTGAAGGTCGGCGAGTCGACCGAGGCCGACGTGCGCGGCACGATGGGCAAGCCCGAGACCGAGCGCGACTTCACCGACGGCTCGAAGCGTCTCGAATACCCGCGCGGCCCGATGGGCAACCAGACGTGGTTCGTCGATCTCGATGCGAACGGCCGCTACACGGGCGCGACGCAGGTGCTGACCGCCGAGAATTTCGCGAAGGTACGCCCGGGGATGAACGAGGACGAGGTGCGGCGCCTGCTCGGCAAGCCCGGCGACATCGCGCAGTATCCGCTCAAGCCCGAGACGGTCTGGAGCTGGCGCTGGCTCGAGGACGGCGTCAACACCGACGCGTTCTTCAACATCCATTTCGGCCCGGACGGGCTTGTCTATACGACTTCGCGCTCCGACATCCTGAAGGGGCGGTAAGCGCAGCCGCAGCCGTCTTCGGCGCTATATCGAAAAAGCGACCGGAAAATTGCAAAAAGTCCGCTTCCCTGCCGGTTATCCGGTTGTCAGGGAGCGGCTTTTTTCCTTTTGAAACAGCGGTGTAGGCCATAGTCGCAAATGGCGAAACGGATTGCTGCGACGCAGCAATCGCGGGCAAGGTGATTTGAGACAATCAATTTCGCTTGCGACTATCCGCGTCAGCCCGGCGCGGGACAGGCATACGCGTCGGCATCCATTCCAACTCTGGAGACGCGCGTGTTCCTTTACGGCTTTGGTCCTGTCCTCTGGGCCGGCACCATGCAGACCATCGAGCTGTCGGTGCTGTCGCTCGCCACTGCGGTGGCGTTGGGGCTGATCGGCGCGGTGGCGAAGCTGTCGCACAACCGGGTGCTGCGAGCGATCGCGACCGGTTATACGACGCTGATCCGCTCGGTGCCCGATCTTGTCCTGATGCTGCTGCTGTTCTACAGCATCCAGATCTGGCTGAACCAGTTCACCGACTTCGTCGGCTGGGACCAGATCGACATCGACCCGTTCGTGGCCGGCGTGCTGACGCTCGGCTTCATCTACGGCGCGTACTTCACCGAGACGTTCCGCGGCGCGTTCCTGTCGGTGCCGCGCGGCCAGCTCGAGGCCGGCGCGGCTTACGGGATGAGCGGGATGCGCGTGTTCGTCCGGATCATGTTTCCGCAGATGATGCGCTTTGCGCTGCCCGGGATCGGGAACAACTGGCAGGTGCTCGTGAAGGCCACCGCGCTGGTATCGATCATCGGCCTCGCGGACGTCGTGAAGGCCGCGCAGGACGCCGGCAAGAGCACGTTCAACATGTTCTTCTTCATCCTCGTCGCGGCGCTGATCTATCTCGCGATCACGACCGTTTCCAACCTCGTGCTGATCCAGCTCGAGAAGCGTTATTCCATGGGCGTGCGGCACGCAGATCTATGATCGAAATTCTCCAGGAATTCGGCCAGGCGTTCCTTTACTGGGACGGCCAGCGCCTCTCCGGCCTCGCGGTGACGCTGTGGCTGCTCGTCGCGTCGATTTCGCTCGGCTTCGTGTGCGCGGTGCCGCTCGCGGTTGCGCGCGTATCGAAGAACAAGTGGGTGTCGACGCCGGTGCGGTTCTATACGTACGTGTTCCGCGGCACGCCGCTCTACGTGCAGTTGCTGCTGCTGTACACGGGCATGTACAGCCTCGAGTTCGTGCGTTCGCACTCGCTGCTCGACGCGTTCTTCCGTAGCGGCTTCAACTGCGCGATTCTCGCGTTCGCGCTGAACACCTGCGCGTACACGACCGAGATCTTCGCGGGTGCGATCCGCGCGATTCCGCACGGCGAGGTCGAGGCTGCGCGGGCGTACGGGATGTCGCCGTTCACGATGTACCGCCGCGTGATCCTGCCGTCGGCGCTGCGCCGCGCGCTGCCGCTGTACAGCAACGAGGTGATCCTGATGCTGCACGCGACGACCGTCGCATTCACGGCGACCGTGCCGGACATTTTGAAGGTCGCGCGCGACGCGAATTCCGCGACCTACATGGCGTTCCAGTCGTTCGGAATCGCCGCGCTGATCTATCTTGCGGTATCGTTCGCACTCGTCGCGGCGTTTCGCCGCGCGGAGCGCCACTGGCTTGCGTATCTCGCGGCCGCCCGTCATTGAATCACTTCGAGGAGAGCCAGTTGGCCGAGATCACTCAAACGAGCGCAGCCGCCAAGCTTGCGGCGCTCGACATCCACAAGCGCTACGGTGACAACGAAGTGCTCAAGGGCGTATCGCTGAACGCGAAGGCCGGCGACGTCATCAGCATCATCGGTGCGAGCGGCTCGGGCAAGAGCACGTTCCTGCGCTGCATCAATTTTCTCGAGCGGCCGAATGCGGGGCAGATCGTCGTCGACGGCGAGGCCGTGCGCACGAAGACCGATCGCGCCGGTGCGCTCGAAGTTGCCGATCACAAGCAGCTGCAGCGCATCCGCACGAAGCTTGCGATGGTGTTCCAGCACTTCAACCTCTGGGCGCACATGAACGTGCTCGAGAACGTGATGGAAGCGCCGTTGCACGTGCTTGGCATCCCGAAGAAGGAAGCCGAGGATCGTGCACGCGAGTATCTCGAGAAAGTCGGCCTCGCACCGCGCGTCGAGAAGCAGTATCCGTCGCATCTGTCGGGCGGCCAGCAGCAGCGCGTGGCGATTGCACGCGCGCTGGCGATGCATCCGGACGTGATGCTGTTCGACGAGCCGACGTCGGCGCTCGACCCGGAGCTGGTGGGCGAAGTGCTGAAGGTGATGCAGAAGCTCGCCGAGGAAGGCCGCACGATGATCGTCGTCACGCACGAGATGGGTTTTGCCCGTAACGTGTCGAACCACGTGATGTTCCTGCATCAGGGGCGGACCGAGGAAGAGGGCGATCCGAAGGAAGTGCTGGTACGTCCGCAGAGCGAGCGGCTGAAGCAGTTCCTGTCGGGCAGTCTCAAGTAACGCGACAGGACAGGTTTCAACCGTGGTACCGGTGTCTCGTCCCGCAGGCGCCACCCGCACGACGCAGGTGGCGATCGTTGCATTGCCGCCCGTGTCGATGTCGGGCGTGGGTCCGATCGTCGATGCGCTGAACCTGGCGAACGAAATCGACGGGCGGCTGCTGTATCGCTGGCAGGTGTGTTCGTGGGACGGGCGGCCCGTGCCGCTCGCCGGCGGCGCGCACTGGCATGCCGATGCGGCGTTCAACGATGCGATCGCGTGTGACTGGGTGATCGTCGTGTCGGAGCGGTTTCAGCAGTTCGCCGACTATCGGTTGTTTCTCGCGAGTCTCGCGAGGGTGGGGCAGCGGACGCCGATCGTCACGGGCATTCACCACGGCGTGTGGTGGCTCGCGATGGCCGGGCAGCTTTCCGGGTATCGGGTCAGCGTGAACTGGGAGACGTATCAGCAGTTCGCCGAACAGTTCGAGCGGTCGATCGTCACGCAGCAGATCTTCGAGATCGATCGGGATCGGGCTACCTGTGCGGGTGGGCAGGCGACCGTTGACTTCATGCTGGCCATGATTGGCCGGGAACATGGGCCGGATCTTGCCGAGAGGATCGCCGATGCGCTCGGCGCCGGGACGCTGCGGAGCGGCGAAGAGCGGCAGCGGATTCCTTTCGTGACTGCGCCGGGCGAGCGGCATCCTCGGTTGAATGATGCTTTGCTGTTGATGGAAGCCAATGTCGAGGATCCGTTGACCACCGATGAGATCGCCGAGCTCGTTGGCGTTTCACGCCGGCAACTGGAGCGGCTCTTCCGGCAGTATCTCGGGGCGATGCCCTCCAAGTATTACCTCAATCTCCGGTTGCTCAAGGCTCGCACTCAGTTGCAGCGGACCAGCAAGTCGGTTGTTCAAGTCAGTCTCGCCTGTGGGTTTTCTTCTGCCGCGCACTTTTCTAACGCGTACCGCGAAAGGTTTGGGGTGACGCCTCGGGAGGATCGGCGAGCCTGGCTCGAGAAGCAGACTGGCGGAGGGGGCGAGCCTCGGGGGGGCGCGCTTGTTGAGCGCGGTGCTAAGGATTGATTTTTGTTTTTGTTTTTGTTTTGGTTTTGTTTTTGGGTGGTTCGCTCGCGTTTGGCGTGAAGCACCCGTGATCTTGTCGGTCTATTAGCGTCGCCCCTGCGCGGGGCGGCGGTTACTTTTCTTTGTCTTGCCAAAGAAAAGTAACCAAAAGAAAGGCGCCCGGATAACGCATGACCTCCCGGTGCCATGGTCGTCAGAGTGGATCGCGCCTAAGTGTCCGCGCCAGTCACGAACACGGAGTGGTTCGAGCAATGGTTCTGACACCTCCCACTACCCAACAGAGCGGTATACCGCCCGCCAGCTCCATCCTCGCTACGCTCGGCTGCAAGGTACTTCACTTCGCATCGCATGCGCTCACGTGCTTCTGGCGGCGCCGCATCAGCAAACCACGCAACCCTCTTTACTCACACCATTCGTACCTATCGGACTGCTTGCCATCGACGAGTGCTTGATAACGTCGTGAGTGCGTGAGTGCGTGAGTGCTGCGGCCCTTTTTCGTTGGGAATGAGGACACGCCTTGATTTGCAGAATTCGGGGTGCTTGCCCGTGAATTCTCGAACTGATTGACCGCAAGTGTTACTGGAGGGGGTGTCCCAGTCGGCCGAGCGAAGCGAGGGCGGAGCTAGCGGGCGGTATACCGCTCTGTTGGGTAGTGGGAGGTGTCAGAACCATTGCTCGAACCACTCCGCGTTCCTGACTGGCGCGGACACTTAGGTGCGAACCACTCTGACGACCATGGCACCGGGAGGTCATGCGTTATCCGAGCGCCTTTCTTTTGGTTACTTTTCTTTGGCAAGACAAAGAAAAGTAACCGCTGCCCCGCGCAGGGGCGACGCTAATAGACCGACAAGACCACGGGTGCTTCACGCCAAACACAAGCGAACCCCCAAAAAAAGCCCCAAAATCCCGACACCCAAACCCAGCACCACCCCGCCAGGAAGGCAAAATAAAAGCGAACTATCCGCTTCCGATAGAACCCGTCGCAATTCCGCAAGACGCTTGCGTCGCCCTTACCTAAACTTGATCCTGTTGAACCCTCTTACGAAACCGAAAGGAACGACCATGACGACCTCGACCGTGAACCGCCAGACATTCGATGAAGTGATGGTGCCGGTATTTTCCCCCGCGCCGTTCGTGCCGGATCGCGCAGAGGGCTCCCGCGTGTGGGACACGGCCGGCCGCGAGTACATCGATTTCGCGTGCGGTATCGCCGTGACGTCGCTCGGCCACGGCCACCCGGAACTGCTGAAGGTTCTGGACGAACAAAGCCGCAAGCTCTGGCACATCGGTAACGGCTACACGAACGAGCCGGTGCTGCGCCTCGCGAAGCGCCTCGAATCGCTGACCTTCGCTGACCGCGCATTCTTCGCGAACTCGGGCGCGGAAGCGAACGAAGCCGCACTGAAGCTTGCCCGCCGCGTCGCGTTCGATCGCCACGGCGCCGACAAGGCAGAAATCATCTCGTTCGTGCAGTCGTTCCACGGCCGCACGTTCTTCACAGTCAGCGTCGGCGGCCAGCCGAAGTACTCGGAAGGCTTCGGCCCCGTGCCGGCCGGCATCAAGCACCTGCCGTACAACGACATCGAAGCCGCCAAGGCCGCGATCGGCCCGCAAACCTGCGCGGTGATCGTCGAGCCCGTGCAAGGCGAAGGCGGCGTGATCCCGGCCGATCCGGCGTTCCTGAAGGCACTGCGCGAAGCGTGCGACGCACACGGCGCGCTGCTGATTTTCGACGAAGTGCAAACGGGCGTCGGCCGCACGGGCCAGTTCTACGCTTACATGGATACCGGCGTCACGCCGGACATCCTGACGACCGCCAAGGCGCTCGGCAACGGCTTCCCGATCGGCGCGATGCTGACGACGAACGAACTGGCCGCGCACTTCAAGGTCGGCGTGCACGGCACGACGTACGGCGGCAACCCGCTCGCATCGGCAATCGCCGACAAGGTCGTCGAACTGATCGGCGACCCGGCACTGCTCGAAGGCGTGCGTGAACGCAGCGTGCGCCTGAAGGGCGCGCTGGAACGCATCAACGCGCGCTTCGGCATCTTCAAGGACGTGCGCGGCAAGGGCCTGCTCGTCGGCGCCGAACTCACCGCCGCATTCGACGGCCGCGCGAAGGACTTCGTCACCGCAGCAGCAGAGAACGGCCTGATCATGCTGATCGCCGGCCCGAACGTGCTGCGCTTCGTCCCGTCGCTGGTGATCCCGTTCGACCAACTCGACGAAGGCATGAAGCGCTTCGAGAAGGCAGTCGAACAAGTGCTCGCCGCTCAGGAAGCCACCGCGCGCTGATCGGCGCGCCCATCGCAGACAGGAACGACGATGCTATTTGTTCGCCCCGGCAAACTCACGGATCTCGATGCGCTCGCGCACATGGCGCGCACCGCGCAGCCGGTCCTGCACTCGCTGCCGCACGACCGCGCGGCGCTCGAAGCGCGCGTGGCGCTCTCCGAGGATTCGTTTCGCGCGGACGTCGACTTCGCCGGCGAGGAGTTCTACCTCTTCGTGCTCGAGGATTCGTCGACGGGCAAGCTGCTCGGCACGGCGAGCATCGTGGCCGCGGCCGGTTACTCGGAACCGTTCTACGCGTTCCGCAACGACGCATTGATCCACGCGTCGCGCGAGCTGCACGTGAATCGCAAGATCCACGCGCTCACGATGTCGCACGAGCTGACCGGCAAGAGCCGGCTGGCGGGCTTCTACGTCGATCCGTCGCTGCGCGGCGACGCGGCCGCGCACCTGATCTCGCGCGCACGGATGATGTACATCGCCGCGAATCGCCGCCGCTTCACGCCCGAAGTGTTCACGCTGCTGCTCGGCGTGAGCGACGGCAACGGCGCATCGCCGTTCTGGGAAGCGGTGGGCCGCAAGTTCTTCGGCCGCGACTTCACCGACGTCGACATCGCGTCGGGCGGCCGCAGCCGTACCTTCATCGCGGAAGTGATGCCGGCGTATCCGCTCTACGTGCCGCTGCTGCCGGAAGCCGCGCAGCGCGTGCTCGGCGAGCCGAACGAATCGGCGCTGCTCGCGTACGACATCCATCTCGAGGAAGGCTTCGAGCCCGACCGCTTCGTCGACATCTTCGATGCGGGCCCGGTGCTGACCGCGCAAGTCGACCGCACCGCGTGCGTGAAGCACGGCATGGAGCGCGTCGTGCGCGAGGCCGCGCACCAGCAGGGCGACGTCGCGTACATGGTGTCGACGGGCAGCGGCGAATCGTTCCGCTGCGTGCTGGCCGACCTGCCGGGCGATGCGGGCGACGCGCCCCTGGCCGGCGACGTGCGCGCGGCGCTCGATGTGAAGGATGGCGATGTCGTGCGCTGCGTGCCGCTGCACCGCCGCGACGATGAAGATTTGAAGGGAGACGCAGCATGATCGTCGTTCGGGTCGTACAAACGGGCGACGTCGATTCGCTCGTGTCGCTCGCGAAGGAAACCGGGCCGGGCCTGACCACGTTCAAGCCCGACCGCGACGCGCTCGCCGCGCGCATCGAGCGCACGCGCCGCACGCTCGCGGGCGAGGCCGCGGCCGGCGAGGCCGGCTACTTCTTCGTGATGGAAGAATCGAAGACGGGCGACATCGCGGGCGTGTGCGGGATCGAAACGCAGGTCGGCCTGGAACAACCGTTCTACAACTACCGCGTGAGCACGGTCGTGCACGCGAGCCAGGAGCTCGGCGTGTGGACGCGGATGTCCGCGCTGAACATCTCGCACGACCTGACGGGCTATGCGGAAGTGTGCTCGCTGTTCCTGAGCCCGCGCTATCGCACGGGCGGCGTGGGCGGCCTGCTGTCGCGCTCGCGCTTCATGTTCATCGCGCAGTTCCGCGAGCGCTTTCCGGAACGCATCTGCGCGGAACTGCGCGGCCACTTCGACGAAGACGGCACGTCGCCGTTCTGGCGTGCAGTCGGTTCGCACTTCTACCAGATCGATTTCAACGCGGCCGATTACCTCAGTTCGCACGGCCGCAAGTCGTTCCTCGCGGAACTGATGCCGCGCTACCCGGTGTATGTCGACCTGCTGCCGCAGGACGCGCAGGACGCGGTCGGCCTCACGCACCGCGACACGCTGCCGGCCCGCAAGATGCTCGAAGCGGAAGGGCTGCGTTACCAGAATCACGTCGACATCTTCGACGCGGGCCCCGTGCTCGAATGCCACGTCAACGACCTGCGCACGGTGCGCGAGAGCGTCGTCGTGCCGGTCGCGATCGGCGTGCCGGATGCGCGGGATGACGCGCGGGGCGACCATCCGCCGAAGTCGCTTGTGTCGAATACGTCGCTCACCGACTTCCGCGTCGGCGTTGCGCCGGGCGTGGTCGCGAACGGCTCGTTCGTGCTGTCGGCCGACGATGCCGTCGCGCTCGACGTGAAGGCCGGCGATCCGGTGCGCGTGCTGCCGCTCAAAGTCAAACAGGGATAAACGAATCATGACGGAACTCTTCATCGACGGCGCCTGGGTCGCAGGCTCGGGCCCCGTGTTCGCTTCGCGCAACCCCGGCACCGACGAGATCGCATGGCGGGGTGAAAGCGCGTCGGCGGCCGACGTCGACCGCGCGGTCGCAAGCGCGCGCCGCGCATTCGCCGGCTGGTCGGCGCTCGACTTCGAATCGCGCTGCGCGATCGTCAAGCGTTTCGCCGCGTTGCTCAACGAACGCAAGGAAGCGATCGCGACCGCGATCGGCCGCGAGACGGGCAAGCCGCTGTGGGAAGCACGCACCGAAGTCGCGTCGATGGCCGCGAAGGTCGGCATCTCGATCCAGGCCTACCAGGAACGCACCGGCGAGAAGCGCCAGGACATGGCCGACGGCGTCGCGGTGCTGCGTCACCGCCCGCACGGTGTCGTCGCGGTGTTCGGCCCGTACAACTTCCCCGGCCACTTGCCGAACGGCCATATCGTGCCCGCGCTGATCGCCGGCAATGCGGTCGTGTTCAAGCCGTCGGAACTCGCACCGGGCGTCGCACGCGCGACGGTCGAAGTGTGGAAGGAAGCCGGGCTGCCGGACGGCGTGCTGAATCTCGTGCAGGGCGAGAAGGACACGGGCATCGCGCTCGCGAACCATCGGCAGATCGACGGGCTGTTCTTCACCGGCAGCTCGGATACCGGCACGCTGCTGCACAAGCAGTTCGGCGGCCGTCCGGAAATCGTGCTCGCGCTCGAGATGGGCGGCAACAACCCGCTCGTGATCGGCGAAGTCGAGGACATCGACGCGGCCGTGCATCACACGATCCAGTCGGCGTTCCTGTCGGCCGGCCAGCGCTGCACGTGTGCGCGCCGCATCTTCGTGCCGCAGGGCGCATTCGGCGATCGCTTCCTTGCGCGCTTCGCCGATGTCACGTCGAAGATCACGGCCGACGTGTTCGACGCCGATCCGCAGCCGTTCATGGGCGCGGTGATCTCGGCACGCGCAGCGGCGAAGCTCGTCGACGCGCAGTCGCGCCTGATCGAGCAGGGCGCGAAGCCGATCATCGCGATGACGCAGCGCGATCCGCGCCTCGGCTTCGTGAACGCGTCGATCGTCGACGTGACGGGCGTCGCGAACCTGCCCGATGAAGAACACTTCGGCCCGCTCGCGCAGATCGTCCGCTACGCGACGTTCGACGAAGCGATCGAGCGCGCGAACGATACGGCGTTCGGCCTGTCCGCCGGCCTGCTCGCCGACGACGCGAAGGTGTGGGAACACTTCCGCCGCACGATTCGCGCCGGGATCGTCAACTGGAACCGGCCGACCAACGGCGCGTCTTCCGCCGCGCCGTTCGGCGGCACCGGCCGCTCGGGCAACCATCGTCCGAGCGCGTACTACGCGGCCGACTATTGCGCGTATCCGATGGCGTCGGTGGAAAGCACGCAACTGACCTTGCCCGCGAGCCTGTCGCCGGGCCTGCATTTCTGATCGAGGGAACGACGATGAACGCACAAGAAGCCAATTTCGACGGGCTCGTCGGCCCGACCCACAACTACGCCGGGCTGTCGTTCGGCAACGTGGCGTCGCTCAACAACGAAAAATCGGCCGCAAACCCGAAGGCCGCCGCGAAGCAGGGGCTGCGCAAGATGAAGCAGCTCGCGGATCTCGGCTTCGCACAAGGCGTGCTGCCGCCGCAGGAGCGGCCGTCGCTGCGCTTGCTGCGCGAGCTCGGTTTCTCGGGCAAGGACGCGGACGTGATCGCGAAGGCCGCGAAGCAGGCGCCCGAACTGCTCGCCGCGGCGAGCTCGGCGTCGGCGATGTGGACCGCGAACGCGGCCACCGTCAGCCCGTCGGCCGACACGAGCGATGGCCGCGTGCACTTCACGCCGGCGAACCTGTGCAGCAAGCTGCATCGCGCGATCGAACACGAAGCAACGCGCCGCACGCTGTCGACGCTGTTTGCCGATCCCGCGCATTTCGCGGTGCACGAAGCGCTGACCGGCACGCCGGCACTCGGTGACGAAGGCGCGGCGAACCACACGCGCTTCTGCGCCGAATACGGCAAGCCGGGCATCGAGTTCTTCGTGTACGGCCGCGCGGAATACCGCCGCGGCCCCGAGCCGAAGCGCTTCCCGGCCCGCCAGACCTTCGAGGCGAGCCGCGCGGTCGCGCATCGCCACGGGCTGGCCGAAGAAGCGACGGTCTATGCGCAGCAGGATCCGGACGTGATCGACGCGGGCGTGTTCCACAACGACGTGATCTCGGTCGGCAACCGCGACACGCTGTTCACGCACGAGCGCGCGTTCGTCAACAAGCAGGCGATCTACGACACGCTGACCGCCGCGCTCGATGCACGCGGTGCGCGCCTGAACGTGATCGAGGTACCCGAGGCCGCCGTGAGCGTGAACGACGCGGTGACGTCGTATCTGTTCAACAGCCAGCTGCTGTCGCGCGCCGATGGCTCGCAAGTGCTCGTCGTGCCGCAGGAATGCCGCGAAAACGGGAACGTCGCGGCCTATCTCGACGAACTCGCGGCCGGCAACGGCCCGATTCACGACGTGCTCGTGTTCGACCTGCGCGAAAGCATGAAGAACGGCGGCGGCCCTGCCTGCCTGCGCCTGCGCGTCGTGCTGAACGACGCGGAACGCGCGGCCGTCACGTCGAACGTGTGGATCAACGACACGCTGTTCGCGTCGCTCGACACGTGGATCGACCGGCACTATCGCGATCGCCTCGCACCGGAAGACCTCGCCGATCCGGCGCTGCTCGAAGAATCGCGCACGGCGCTCGACGAGCTCACGCAGATCCTGCGTGTCGGTTCGCTGTATGACTTCCAGCGTTGATTCCCGTATGGCCGCCGCGCTGCTCGACGACTTCCTCGCGTTCACGCTGACCGGAGGCGCGCCGTCTGCGACAGATGGCGCCTGCGCCGCCGGCGCCGTGCGCTGGCAATGGCTCGGCGACGGGCTGCTCGCGCTCGAA
>NZ_JAAGPO010000259.1:0-11855 GCF_017104825.1 Burkholderia sp. Ac-20345
TGCACGACCGGCGTTGTCATCTTCATCGGCTCGCCCTGCGGCGTCGGCGCGGGTTCGGGCAGCGGCGTGACGGGTTCCTTCTCGGCGGCCTTGACGGTCGCGCGGTCGCGCCGGGCCGGGTCGATCTTCAGGAAATGCTCGACGAGATTGAAGAAGCGCTCATAGAACACGCCGGCGGGAATCGTCTCGCTGGCGGTCTTGACGAGCGCGTCGTCGCTCGACCCGATCGGCAGCGACAGCGAGCCGAACACGCTGAGGCCGACGCTGGCCGACGTATTCGACTTCTTCAGCGTATAGCGATCCTGCACCGCGTTCACGTACGCGATGCTCGACGAGCCGTCCGCGTTCGCGTCCGCACACACGACGTGAAACTCGATCACGACGTGCATGTCATTGTTCGGCTGGAAATTCTTGCTGCCGTCGACCGCGTCGTTTCGCGACGACGACACCACATAGCCCTGGCTCAGCAGCGCGCGCCGCGCGGCCTCGCAGGCCGCGTCGGATTTCGAGTGGAACGTATGCGCATACGGGCTGCTCGTCGCGTCGAACTGTTCCTGCTGGTAGATCGGCTTGGGCGGCGTCGAGCACGCCGCCAGCACGGTCGCGGCCGCGAGCGCGCACGAAACGGAAAACAGGCGAAATCGGTTGTGCATGGCGTCTTTCAGAAGGCTTGGCGAGAAGTCGCGCAACGGGCGGTGCCTGGATGAAGCGCGCGGCAATCTCGTAAGGCCGGGGCGTCATTATAGTTTCGTTTGATGTCGCGCTCGCTTCAGTCGGCCGGTGCGCCGCGTGCCGCGGCCAGCAATTGCGCCGTCAGCGGATGGTGCTCGCCGCGCCGCGAGCGGATCGCGTGGATCTCCTCGGTCACGTCGCCCGCGCGCCCGAGCCGCCGCAGCCCGCGCAGCAGCGACGCGTCGTTCGCGCCGAGCTCGCTCAGCGGAAACACGCCGAGGCCGCGCGCCGCGAACACGGCCATCAGCGCGCTGTCCTCGAATTCCCCGGCCACACGCGGCACGATCCGTTCACCCTCCAGCCACAGGTCGAGGCGCGCGCGCAGCGCCGAATGCGCGGTCGGCAGCAGCACGGGCAGGTCGGCGAGACATTGCGGAAAATGCTGACGCGCGGCCGGCGTGACGAGGGCCGCGGGGCCATACCAGTCGACCGGCGACGCGACGAGCCGCTCGCTCGTCACGCGCAGGTTCGAACCGGACGGCGCGCCCTGGCCGGCCAGCACCAGATCGAGATGATGCAGCGCCAGCTCCGCGAGCAGCGCGTCGTGCTCGCCTTCGTGGCACAGCAGCCGCAATGTGGGCGTATCCAGCACGGGCGCGAGGATCGCGTGTGCGGCGAGCTTGGAGATGCCATCGGCAAGCCCGACTGCGAGCCGCACGGTCGGCTGGCTGGCCGCCGCGCGCACTTCGTCGGGAATCAGCCGCCCCATTTCGAAGATCACTTCCGCGCGCGCAAACGCGGCCTGGCCGGCGTCGGTCATCGTGACGCCGCGCCCGGCAGGGCGCAGCAACTGGTGCCCGAGCGCTTTCTCGAGCTCGCGCACCTGCGCGCTGATCGTCTGCACGGCCATGTCGAGCCGCCCGGCCGCGCGCGCGAAGCCGCCTTCCTTCACGACGACCCAGAAATAGTACAGATGTCGGAAATTGAGCATCGGATCGAAATTTCGGAAAAACCGAACCAAAAATCAGATTCTCTCTGATTTTTCCGAAGTCCGGGGCGGCATATCATCGGGCTTTCCACTTTCATATCGGCCCATTTCATGGACTACCTGCTGACGCTTGCCGTTGACCCCGCCGTCTGGGCTGCGCTTCTGACGCTCGTCGTGATGGAAGTCGTGCTCGGCATCGACAACCTGATCTTCATCTCGATCCTCAGCAACAAGCTGCCCGAAGCGCAGCGCGCCCGCACGCAGCGCCTCGGCATCGCGCTCGCGCTGGTGATGCGCCTCGCGCTGCTCGGCAGCGTCGCGTGGATCGCGAGCCTGACCGAACCCGTGTTCACGCTGTTCGACCATGCGTTCTCGTGGCGCGACATGATCCTGCTGTCGGGCGGCCTGTTCCTCGTCTGGAAGGCGACCACCGAGATCCATCACCACGTGTCGCGCGACGGTGAAGGCGCGGGCGGTGCCGGCGGCGCGGTCGGCCTGACGATGTGGGCCGCGATCAGCCAGATCGTGATGCTCGACATCGTGTTCTCGATCGACAGCATCGTGACCGCGATCGGCATGACCGAACACGTGCCGATCATGTTCGTCGCGGTGATCGTCGCCGTCGCCGTGATGCTGTTCGCGGCACAGCCGCTCGCACGCTTCATCGACCGCAACCCGACCATCGTGATGCTCGCGCTGTCGTTCCTGGTCGTGATCGGCATGACGCTGATCGCGGAAGGTTTCGGCTCGCATGTGCCGAAGGGTTACATCTACGCGGCAATGGCGTTCTCGGCTTTCGTCGAAGGCATGAACATGCTGGCGCGGCGCGCGAAGGCGAAGCGCCCGGCACCGACGGACGGCCACTGAGCCACCGCGCGTGATGCGGGCCGCTGCGGCGGCTGGCGTCACGCGCCTCATACGGAATCCAGACGAAATTCGCACGGAAAGGAGAAGCGCGATGAAATGCCCTGTCTGCAAGACGCCCGACCTGCTGATGGCCGAGCGCCAGTCGATCGAGATCGACTACTGTCCGACCTGCCGCGGTGTGTGGCTCGATCGCGGCGAACTCGACAAGCTGATCGCGCGCGAAACCGGCGACGCGCCGGTGCGTCGCGACGAGACGCCCGTGCGGCACGACGCGCAAGCGGCGCGCGGCCACGACGGCGGGTGGGGGCGCGACGGCCGCTCGCATGACGACCGTGACAGACGCGACGGCCGCTCACACGACGATCGCTACAAGCACGACGGCCAGCGTCGCCGGAAATCGGTGTTCGACCTGTTCGACTTCGACTGATCGTAATTGCACCGCACGTCGTAAAGAAGCCCCGCCGGGCGCGTACCCGGCGGGGCTTTTTCATGCGTGCGGGATAACGGCACGCACCGATGCTTACGCGTTGCCGGCCGTCACGTCGATACGGCGCGGACGCGTTTCCTCGCGGCGCGGAATCGTCAGCGTCAGCACGCCGTCGCGCAGGTTCGCGTCGATCCTCGACGTGTCGAGGTCGGGACTCAGCACGAAGCTGCGCGCATAGCGCGTCGCGCGGATCTCTGCATGCCGCACGCGCAGGTCGGCAGGTGTGTCGAGGTGCGTGTCGGCCTCGATCGTCAGCGTGTTGTCATGCACCTTCACGTCGAGGTTCTCGCGCGGCACGCCGGGCAGGTCGGCTCGCAGCGTGACGCCGAGATGGTTCTCGACGATGTCGACGGCCGGCGTGATCGCGGGCCGGCGGGCCGCTTCGGCGGCAGCGGGGTGAACGGTGTTCGTCTGACGCTCGGCCAGGGTCAGGTTCGCATTCATGTCGGTATCCTGAATATTATTGAACGGTGATCGCGCGCGGCTTCGATGCCTCGCGCCGGCCGACGCGAATCAGCAGGCAGCCGTTTTCGTAGCGGGCGCTGACCTGCTCGGGGTCTGCATCTCGCGGCAGCTCGACGACGCGGCGGAATGCACCGTGAAAGCGTTCCTGCGCATAGGTGCGCAGATCGTCGCCTTCGCTGCGTGGTGCCGCCTTGCGTTCGCCGCTGATCGTCAGCAGGTCCTTGTCGATCGATACGTCGAAGTCGGCCGCGGCCATGCCGGGTGCAAACGCGACGATCTCGATGGCACCGTCGGTGGTGCCGACGTTGAGCGCGGGAAAGGCGCCGGGCCGCACCGCGCGAATTCCGGACGGACGTTCGCCCAGCAGGTTCGCCACCTGCCGCTGCACGCGGGCGAATTCGTCGAACAGGTCGCTGCCGAAATGGATACCGCTCATGTTTGTCCTCCTGAACAGGGAACGCGGGAGACGTGACGGCGCGGCGCCTGCGGCGGGCGCGACGTGGGAACTCCACTGGGTCGAAACGGGGGCAGTGCGTTGCATGATGCACTGCCCGACGACGTGTAATTAGTGGCAGCCGAAGCGCATTTCAAGAGGGCATCTGAAATCTGCATCAATGCAGGCCCGCGCGATTCGATGCGACAATCGCCGCGATCTATTTGCAGACCAACGACACGGGACAATCATGGACATTCGACGCATCGCGATCGTCGGCACCGGCGTGATCGGCGCGAGCTGGGCCGCCTTCTATCTGACGCAGGGCTTCGACGTCGTCGCGACCGATCCGGCGCCGCAAGCCGACGCGCGGCTGCGCGACGCGCTGGCCGCGTTTCTCGGCGACCGGGCCGCCGAACTTTCCGCGCGGCTGTCGTTCGACGCCGATCTCGTGCGCGCGCTCGACGGTGTCGATTTCGTGCAGGAGAACGGCCCGGAACGGCTCGACCTGAAGCGCGCGTTGTACCGGCAGATGGACGACGTGCTGCCCGCGCACGTGCCGATCGCGTCGAGTTCGTCGGGCCTGAAAATGTCCGACATCCAGACCGCGTGCGACAAGCATCCGGAACGCTGCCTGATCGCGCACCCGTTCAATCCGCCGCACCTGATTCCGCTCGTCGAGCTGGTCGGCGGCGATGCCACCAGCCAGGACGTGATCGCTCGCGTGAAGGATTTCTACGATGCGCTCGGCAAGCAGACGATCGTCCTCAACAAGGAGATGACCGGCCACGTCGCGAACCGGCTCGCGGCCGCGCTGTTCCGCGAGGTGTATCACCTCGTCGGCGAAGGCGTCGTGAGCGTCGCCGATGCGGACAAGGCTGTCGCATGGGGCCCCGGCCTGCGCTGGGGGCTGATGGGACAGTGCCTGACGTATCACCTTGGCGGCGGCGCGGGCGGCATCGCGCACTTTCTCGAACACCTGTCGGGGCCGATCACGAGCTGGTGGGACGACCTCGGCACGCCTTCGTTCAATCCGGACGTCGATCGCAAGCTGAACGACGAATTGCGCGCGATCCAGGGCGAGCGTTCGATGCAGGAACTGGCAGCCGAACGCGACCGCTTGCTCGTCGAACTGATCGACGCGCGGCGCCGCAGCTTCCTGCCGTAACCGCGCCGCGGCGTCGCGTACGGGCCGCGGCCGGCTACTGCTGTGCGGCGGTTTGCGATGCCTGAGGCGTCTGCGCGAGCCACGCCGGGCTCGTGGCCTGCACGAGTTCGCGGTTGCGCGCGCGGGTCGCGGCGTTCGGCGGGTAGTTGCCGTCGTTCGTCGGCAGTTCGCCGTCGAGATAGGCCTGCTTGAGTTGCGCGACGACTTCCGCGCGGGTCAGCCCCTGCTCGGGCGCCGCGGTATCGGTCGTCTGGGCAAAGGCGGGGGACAGCAGGGCGGCGGCGGCGGTCGCGACGGCGAATCGCATGACATTCATGGCGTGCTCCGATCAAGGGGACGGGACACCGGATGCGTACGGCGGCTGGCCGTGCGTTCCGATGGGTCCCATTGTCGCGAGCGGGTGCTGCGCGGACGATGACGCGTTCCGGGCAAAGCTGTCAGTTGCGGGCGCGGGCACCGGGCGCGGGTGCCGGGTGCGATCTCGCGTGCGTGTGTCGCGCCCGGTGCGGTTACAACTCCGACGCCGCGGTGATCAGCGTCGCTTCGAGTGCGAGCGTCGAGCGCGACGCGGCCGCCGGCCGGTCGATCACGTATTCGAGTTCGCCGAGTTCGGGCAGCCCGGCGTCGAGCCGCGCGAGCCCGGCCGGAATCACGTAGCCGGCGAACGCGCTGACGCCGAGCCCCGCGCTCGCAGCGGCGCGCAACACCGCGACGCTGCTGCTCACGACCGCGATCCGGTACGGCCGCCCGACGGCCTCGAGCGATTCGAGCACGCGGCGGCGCGACACGCTCGGCTCCGGATGCATCGCGAGCGGCAGCACGGCCTCGTGGCCGGTGATCCGCGAATCCGGGCCCGTGCACCAGTACAGCGGCTCGCTGCGGATCACGCGGCCGCGCCGGCTGCCCGCGATGCGCTTCGCGAACACGAGATCGTGCCGGCCTTCGTCGAGCGCGTCGAACAGGTCGCCCGACAGCCCGGTCGAGATCGCGAGCTCGACTTCCGGATTGCGCTGCACGAAGCTCGCGAGCGCGGCCGTCAGGTGCGCCGACGCGAAATCCTCCGACATCGCGAGCCGTACCTTGCCCGACAGCGGCGGCCCGCACACCGACGTGACGGCTTCGTCCATCAGCTCGAGGATGCGCACCGCGTAGCGAAACAGCGCGTCGCCGTGCTGCGACAGGTGCACGTTGCGCGTGTCGCGTTCGAACAGCGGCCGGTCGAGCAGCTCCTCGAGGCGGCGGATATGCTGGCTGACGGTCGACTGCGACAGGTTCACGCGCTCGGACGCGGCGGTGAAGCTGCCGGATTGGGCGACGGCGACGAAGCTGCGCAGCAGCTCGGGCGGTAACGGACGCATTGCTAAATCCACTGAATCGGTTTCGACAACTTCATAAATGGCCGGATATTGCGGCGCTAGTATCGGATCACGCCCCGGTGCGGCCCGTAACGGGGCGCACCGGACGCGTAGCCCGCGTCGTGCCGGCGGCTGCTTCATTCAGTCTACGGCATCCGGCGTCCGGCCCGAAACCGCATCATCCCATCGACCGCCCGAGAACGTGCCCGCAAGACGGGCCGCCGGGCCGCGGCGCACCGCCGCAGGAGACGAGTCCGCGCACGGGATCGGCGTGCGGGGCCGGCGCCTGCATGCGTCCGGCGCCCGTCACGAAGAGACTGGAGACGACTCATGATCATCTACGGAACCGCGCTGCTGGCGTTCTGCCACCTGGCCGGACTGTTCCTCGGCGACCTGCTCGGCAGTGCGATCGGCGTGAAGACCAATGTCGGCGGCGTCGGTATCGCGATGCTGCTGCTGATCTGCCTGCGCCTGTGGCTGCACCGCCGCGGTTGGCTGCCGAAGGAGACCGAGGCCGGCGTCGGTTTCTGGGGCGCGATGTACATCCCCGTCGTCGTCGCGATGGCCGCGAACCAGAACGTCGTGGCCGCGCTGAAGGGCGGCCCCGTCGCGCTGCTGGCCGCCGTGGGCGCGGTCGCGATCTGCGCATGCTGCATCGCGGTACTCGTGCGCACCGGGCGCGACGACACGGCCTTCGCGGGCGTGCCGCAATTCGAAGAACAGTGACGGAGGCCGCCATGCTGCAGATGCTCGAAAAAACTGTCGCCCACAACGGGCTCGTCGCGTCGTTCGCGCTGGTCGGCCTGATCATGTGGCTGTCGTCGATCGCGTCGCGCAAGCTCACGTTCGGCCGCGTGCACGGCTCCGCGATCGCGATCGTGATCGGTCTCGCGCTGGCTTACGTCGGCGGCGCCTTCACCGGCGGCGAGAAGGGGATCGCCGACGTGCCGCTGTTCGCGGGCGTCGGCCTGATGGGCGGCGCGATGCTGCGCGATTTCGCGATCGTCGCGACCGCGTTCGAAGTGCAGCCGACCGAGGCACGCAAGGCCGGGCTCGTCGGCGTCGTGTCGCTGCTGCTCGGCACCGTACTGCCGTTCATCGTCGGCGCGTGCATTGCGCGTGCGTTCGGCTATACCGACGCGGTCAGCATGACGACCATCGGCGCCGGCGCCGTCACCTACATCGTCGGCCCCGTGACGGGCGCGGCGATCGGCGCAAGCTCCGATGTGATCGCGCTCAGCATCGCGACGGGGCTCGTGAAGGCGATCATCGTGATGGTCGGCACGCCGGTCGCGGCCAACTTCATGGGCCTGAAGACGCCGCGTTCCGCGATGATCTTCGGCGGCCTGGCCGGCACCGTCAGCGGCGTGAGCGCGGGGCTCGCCGCGACCGACCGCCGGCTCGTCCCGTACGGTGCGCTGGTCGCGACGTTTCATACGGGCGTCGGCTGCCTGCTCGGCCCGTCGGTGCTGTACTTCACGACGCGCGCGCTGGTTGGCGCGTAGGCCCGTCCGATGGGCGGCCCGTGCGCGGGCCGCATCCATCGCCGCGTCCTCTGAGTCGCATTCGTCAACATCATCAATCGGCGGCGGCGCCAGGCTTAGAATGCCGCTGAACCATCGAAGCGGGAGAACTGTTCATGACGGGATGGAATCACGCGCGGCAGGCGCGCGATGCACGCCTCGCGGCCGGTGCGCGTTTCGCGCAGGGCAAGCGGGTCGATGCGCGCGACACCGTCGCGTTGCTTGAAGCGGTGCTGCGGCCCGGCGACCGCGTCTGCCTCGAAGGCGACAACCAGAAGCAGGCCGACCTGCTCGCGACGGCGCTCGCCGACGTCGACAGCGCGAAGATCCACGACCTGCACATGGTGCAGTCGGGCGTCGTGCTGCCCGAGCATCTCGACGTGTTCGAGCGCGGCATCGCGAAGCGTCTCGACTTCGCGTACTCGGGCCCGCAGTCGCAGCGGATCGCGAAGCTGCTGTTCGGCGGCAAGATCGCGCTCGGCGCGGTGCACACCTATCTCGAGCTGTTCGCTCGCTACTTCATCGACCTCACGCCGCAGGTCGCGCTGATCGCCGCGGTCAGCGCCGATCGCGACGGCAACCTGTACACCGGCCCGAACACCGAAGATACGCCGACGGTCGTCGAGGCCACCGCGTTCAAGGACGGCATCGTGATCGCGCAGGTCGACCGCATCGTCGACAAGGTGCCGCGCGTCGACATTCCGGGCGACCGCGTGCATTTCGTCGTCGAGGCCGGCCGGCCGTTCTACGTCGAGCCGCTGTTCACGCGCGATCCGGCGGCGATCACCGAAACGCAGATCCTCACCGCGATGCTCGCGATCAAGGGCATCTACGAGCCGTACGGCGTCAAGCGCCTGAACCACGGGATCGGCTTCAACACGGCCGCGATCGAGCTGCTGCTGCCGACCTACGGCGAGAAGCTCGGGCTGAAGGGCAAGGTCTGCTCGCACTGGGCGCTCAATCCGCACCCGACGCTGATTCCCGCGATCGAGTCGGGCTGGGTCGAGCAGATCCACTGCTTCGGCTCGGAAGTCGGGATGGACGACTACATCCGTGCGCGTTCCGACATATGGTTCACGGGCTCCGACGGGTCGCTGCGCTCGAACCGCGCGTTCTGCCAGACGGCCGGCCTCTATGCGTGCGACATGTTCATCGGCTCGACGCTGCAGATCGACCTGTCCGGCCATTCGTCGACGGTCACGGCCGAGCGCATTGCCGGGTTCGGCGGCGCGCCGAACATGGGCAGCGACGCGCGCGGCCGGCGTCATCCGAGCGAGCCGTGGCTGAAGGCCGGCGCGGAAGCCGACCCCGACACGCCGGCGGCGCTCAGGCGCGGCCGCAAGCTCGTCGTGCAGATCGGCGAGACATTCGGTGACAAGAACGTGCCGATGTTCGTCGAGAAGCTCGACGCGCTGAAGCTCGCCGACAAGCTGCAGCTCGACCTCGCGCCGATCATGGTCTATGGCGACGACGTCACGCACATCGTCACCGAGGAAGGGATCGCGAACCTGCTGATGTGCCGCGACAAGGACGAACGCGAACACGCGATCCGCGGCGTCGCCGGCTATACCGAGATCGGCCGCGGCCGCGACCGGAAGATGGTCGAGCGGCTGCGCGAGCGCGGCGTGATCCGTCGCCCGGAGGATCTCGGCATCGATCCGCTCGACGCCGATCGCCGCTGGCTTGCCGCGCGCTCGATCAAGGATCTCGTGCACTGGTCGGGCGGCCTCTATGCGCCGCCGGCCCGGTTCCGCAACTGGTAAGGACAAGGGCATGGAACAGTTGAACTATCGCTTCACGGCCCGCGAGCGCGCGAAGGGCGAGCAGGCCGCGGCGCTCGTCGGCGTGGTGGCATCCGGCAATCTCGAAGTGCTCGTCGAGCGCGTGCTGCCGGGCAACGAATGCGAGATCGACATCCGCACCGCGGCGGTCGGTTTCGGCGCGGTATGGCAGGCCGTCGTCACGGATTTCGTCGAGCGGCGCACGCCGGGCGGCTTGAAGCTGTCGATCAACGACGGCGGCGCGCGGCCCGACATGGTGTCGCTGCGGCTCGCGCAGGCGGTGCGCGCGATCGAGGGAGACGCCCAATGAACAACCCCCACGCTCACATCCATTCGCTGCCGACCGAGGGGGCGGGCGCCTCCCCAGGCGCGGCCCGTCAGGAGGCGCCGAACGACGCGATCCACGATACGCCCGCGTTCGTCGCGAACGCCACGAGCTGGTACGAAGCCTCGGCGCGACAGCGCATCGACGGGCTGCTCGACGCGGGCAGTTTCAGCGAATTCCTCGGCCCGGCCGAGCGCGTGACGAGCCCGCACCTGCCGCTGTTCGACCTGCCGCAGCAGTTCGACGACGGGATGGTGGTCGGCCACGGCCGGCTCGACGGCCAGCCGGTGTTGGTTGCCGCGCAGGAGGGCCGCTTCATGGGCGGCGCGTTCGGCGAAGTGCACGGCGCGAAGCTCACCGGGCTGCTGCGTGCCGCGCGCGAAACCGGCAAGCCGGTGCTGATCCTGTTCGATACGGGCGGCGTGCGGCTGCAGGAAGCGAACGCGGGCGAACTCGCGATCGCCGAGATCATGCGTGCGCTCGTCGAAGCGCGCACGGCCGGCGTGCCGGTGATCGGGCTGATCGGCGGGCGCGCCGGGTGCTACGGCGGCGGCGGGTTGCTCGCCGCGTGCTGCTCGGCGCTCGCGGTGTCGGAGCAGGGCCGCATCAGCGTGTCGGGCCCCGAAGTGATCGAGACCAATCGCGGTGTCGAGGAATTCGATGCGAAGGACCGCGCGCTGATCTGGCGCACGATGGGCGGCAAGCATCGCCGGCTGATCGGCGGCGCGGATCGCTACGTGGCCGACACGCCCGATGCGTTCCGTGCAGCGGCGCTCGACCTGATCGGCTGCGCGCCGAAGTTCGATGCGGCAATGCTGCGCGCCGAGCAGGCGCGACTCGAAGCGCGCGTCGAACGGTTCGGCGCGTGCAAGGATGCGCTCGACGTGTGGCGTGCGCTCGGTGCGGATGCGCCGGAAGCGATTCCAGGAATGCCTGACGATGCGTTCGCCACGCTCGCCGACCAATTGCAGGAGCCCCAGCATGACGCTCGATGAAGTCCTGACCTCGCTGTTTCCGAAAGGCCATTCGATCGCACGTACCGGCGGCCTGCTGACGGGCCACGCGGAACTGGCCGGCACGCGCGTCGATGTGATCGGCGTTGCCGACCGTTTGCCGTTCGGCATCGACGAGGCTGTGACGCTCGCGTCGCACGTGCTCGACACGATCGCGCGCGGCGGTGACACGCCGATCCTCGTGCTCGTGGACAGCGACAGCCAGCGGATGAGCAAGCGCGACGAACTCCTCGGCCTGAACGAAGGGCTGTCGCATCTCGCGAAGTGCCTGATGCACGCGGATCTCGCCGGGCACCGGACGATCGGCGTGCTGTACGGCCACACGGCCGCCGGCGCGTTCATCGCAACCGCGCTCGCGACGCGCACGCTGCTCGCGGTGCCGGGCGCGGAGCCGGAGGTGATGGACCTGCCGTCGATGTCGCGCGTGACCAAGCTGTCGATCGACGTGCTGAAGGAGATGTCGCGCTCGACGCCGGTGTTCGCGCCGGGGCTCGACAACCTCGTGAAGATGGGCGCCGTCGACGCCGTGCTCGATCCGGCTCGCGCGCTCGACGCGCAGGTCGGCGAATGGCTCGGCAAGCCGGCCGACCGCGTCGACCGGCGCGCGTCACGCGGCCGGCCGGTTGCCGCCGATGTCGCGCAGCGCGTCGAGGCACTCGCGCGTGCCGCACGCTGAACTGCCGCTGCGCCGCCACACGCTCGTCACGCTGACGGCGGCGGGGTGGGGCGCGGCATTCGCGCGCGATCCCGCGCTCGCGGTCGATCCGCTCGTGCGCGC
>NZ_JAAGPO010000260.1:0-12132 GCF_017104825.1 Burkholderia sp. Ac-20345
TCCGAGGATCAGCTCGCTTCCATCAAGCGCCCACACTTATCGGCTGTTAATTTTTAAAGAGCATTCTGCGAGGAACTTCGTGTTTCTCAGCAGCGCTGCGTTTTCAGCAGCAGAGAAGCGAGATTATGAACCGTGTTTCGCAGATCGTCAACAACTTTTTTCACTACATCGTTGCGACTGCGGGGCTCAACTTCCAGGCCAGCTGCGCGCTTCAGACTTCAGCACATCGCCAACCCTGCTTCCCTCTTCCGCGCTGCGTTTCCGTTAGCGCGAAAGAGGCGTGATTCTAAGCACCCACCTCCAACTACGCAAGCCCCTTTGTGAAAATATTTTGAAAAAGCCCCCGTGCGCTGACGCGCACGGGGGCTTCGGGCTCGACCGGCCACGCATCGCAACGCGATGCCGTCATTCATTGATATGACGTATATCGAACACCCCTCTATATAGGCGTTCGCGGAACGGGCAAGGAATCGGGTGCGGTCGAGTATCATGCCGCGACCGAACCACGCACTCATATCCACGATGGACAGCACCACTCAACCCGACGACGCCGACCTTCGCGACGAATATGCAGCGCTGCGCGAGCGCGCCATCATCCTGGAAGAACAGGCTCCGCCGCTGCTGCAACGCATCTCGGATGTATTGCCGCGAATCAGCGGCGAATCCGAACTGGCGGACGAGCACCGCGAGCGACTCGTCGGCGCGCGCAACGCAGCGATGGTCTCGATCGAAAACTATCAGCAGGCGATTCCTTTCCTGCAGACGGCCGACTCGATCATCGAGCAACTGGACAAGACGCCCGAGCGCGACGAAGACTTCGAGTGGCGTGAATCGCTGCTGCAACGGCTCGACGAGCTGATCGACGTCGCAGTCGTGATGATCGACGATGCCGAAGGCTACTTCGAACAGGCGCAAGCCTGCGATCTGGCCAGCGTGCCGAAAGCCATCCTCGAGGATTGAGCAGCGCCGCTCGGGATCGCATCGCGCACCGGCGTCATGCCGTGTGCGCCAGCCATCCCGATGCTTGCTTGCCGGCCGGCAGTCGCAGCCTGACGCCTTCGTCGTCACGCAGGCCACACCCCTCCCGAAAAAGCTCACCGTTTCTCTGCGCCCCTCGCCCGGGCCGCGCGACGCAACTACAGTGTGTCGAGAACGATCGTCTCGCTCACGATCGGCACGCGGATATATCCGCCCTCCGCATCGCCATACGCGTGCGCATTCCCGTCGATGACGTATTGCGCCGTCAACGCGCAAAGGGTTGCGTCTCGCGCATCGACGGACTTCAGCGTCGACACGTCGATCCCCAGTCGCTCCAGCAATTGCCGGCGCTGGTTGCGTTTCTGCTTCGCCGATGCAACGTCCTTGCCCAGCATCGCGCAGGTAATCGCATAAGGATAGGTTTCGAAGCTCGCGCGTCCGCCCGCATAGCGCGCGCCGTTCAGCAGCGGATAGGCATCCGCGAGCGCGCGGTAGACGCGCTCCCCCATGAACATCCAGTCGAAGAAGCCTGACGTGCTCGCGACCGCCTGCTCCCGCGACGGCGTCGGAAAGCATGAAATCCGTTCGCGCGCGAGCGCCTGTTCGGCAGCCCGGCGCCCGCTGCCCGTCCACCACAGGCTCGGTGCGTCGACGCCGACGGCCACGACGTCATGGGCGAGACACAGCGCAGGCACCGCCTCGGGCGCGATCCGCTCCTCGCGGCAGACGACCGTCGGTCCGCGCAGGATCACGAGATCGCATTGCTTCTTTTCACCGCCTACATCGACACCCGCCACGACCGGCGATTGCCGCGCGGCGGATCCGATGGATCGGGCTGATCGCATGCGGGCGCCTCAGTCCGCGGGCCGTGCGTCGTACGCGGCGTCGAAGATCGCCTCGAGACCGGGGTGCACGCCGCGCATCGGATCGACGACCGACTTCGCCCAGTCGAAATACGCCTGCTTGCGCTCGAGCGGCCAGTCCGCGGGCGGGTGCCGCGCGATGTCGCGCAGGTTGCAGATCTTGTCGGCCAGCTTCACGAGCTTCGCGCGCCGGCTGATGGTCGCCGCATGCTCGACCTGCAAGCGCTTGCGCTCCTCCTTCGGCAATGATTTGTCGTCAGTGACTTCCATCACGATGTCCGCCACGTCCTTGCCGAACAGCCGCAGCAGTTCCTGCTCGGTCGTCTCGGTATCCTCGACCGTGTCGTGCAGCACGGCCGCGACGATCACGCGCTCGTCCTCGACGCCGGCCTCGTTGGCCAGCACATCCGCAAGCGCGATCGGATGATTGATGTACGGCGACGCTTCTTCATCCTTGCGCCGCTGATTGCGATGCTTGTCCGCCGCGAACGCAATGGCGGCTACCAGCTTTTTCATATTCCCCCCTCGTGTGGCCAGACCCACGACCGGCAGGACCGGCCGCAGGCATTTCGGAACAGCACATACTACCTGTACGCGATGACCCCGCCCGTGCGCCGGCATCCCCGCACGCACCGCATCACGCCCCCACCGGCGCGCGCTGCAGCTCGACCACGTTGACCCGCGCGCCGAATACGTCCCTCACGAGCGGCAGCAGGTGGTCGTGGTGCGTCAGGAACAGCACCTGGGTTCGCGTCGACAGATCGCGCAGCGCATCGAGGCCCGCCTTCGCGCGCGCATCGTCGAAGTTGATGAACAAGTCGTCGGCCACGAACGGCAACGCGGTCCGGCTGCCGAGCTGCAGCTCCAGCGCCGCGATCCGCAGCGCGAGGAACAACTGGTCACGCGTTCCTTCGCTCAACCCGGCGACCTCGACCGATGCGCCTTTCGTCCGCCGCGCATACAGTGCGGGCGGCGTCCGTTCGGTATCGACGGTCAGCCGCGCGAATTCGCCCAGCGTAAGCCCCGCGAAAATCTCGCCCGCGCGCCTGAGCATCGGCCCCTGCTTCTGATCACGATAGCGATCCGTCGCCCACTTCAGCAACCGGCTCGCCGTGGCCGCCTCCAGATACTGTTCGGCGGCATCGCCCATCGCCGCCAGCGCTTCCTGCCGTTTCGACTCGGCAACGGCCGCGTTCGCCTGGCCGTCGATCGCGCCGAACGCCTGATCGGCCACGACCTGCTGCTGTGAAAGCTCGTTCAGCCGCTTGCCGGCATCGCCGAGCGACTGCTTCACCGCTTCGAGGTGCGCCGGTACGTCGGCGATGTCCTGCTCCGCGACTTCCGCTTCGACGGCGGACCGGGACAGGCCGTCGCCATCGCGCACCAGCGCCTCGTGCGCGGCATCGACCGCCTGCCGAAGCTGGCGCTGGCGATCCGAGCGTTCGGCCAGCGGCAGCGCCGCATCGATCGACGCTACGCCGGCCAGCTGCAGCAGCGGCTGGACGCGCGCATCGGCACCGGCCACCGCGGCGGCCGCGTCCGCGACCTTGCCGTCGGCCTGCCGCACTGCTTCGTCGGCACGTTCGATCGCACGCGCAATTTCCCTGGCAGCCGAGAGGCGCATCGTCAGCCGGCGCGCGACGTCCGGCCAGTCGCCGCTCGTCAACCATTCCGGCGCGAGCGCTTCGGCAAGCCGCCTTGCGCCAGCCTCGAGCGCGGCCAGCTCCGCGCGGATCGCGGCAATCCGGTTGCGCGGCGCGTCGGCATCGGCGAGTTCGGCCGTCACCGCGTTGGCGAGCCCGAGCGCACCTTCCGCCGCGGCCAGCGTCGCCGCGCTCGCGGACAGCTTGGCATCGGCCAGCGCGGCGCGCCATTGCGCGTGCCACGCATCGTAGGCCGTCTGTGCGTGGCCGGCGCGCAACTGCGCCGTCGCGCATCCGCGTTCGGCTTCCCGCGCGCGATCCTCGAGGCTGTCCTGCTGCGCGAGCGCTTTCTCGGCCGACTGTACAAAGGTCTCGGCGATCGCGACGAGCGCCGCCAGACCGTCCGACTCACCGCCTCGCGACACGGCGCGCAGCGCCGCGCGCAACGCGGTTTCGGCACCCGCCCGTGCGGCGCGAATCGTGTCGAACTCGCGGCGCTGCCTGTCGAGATCGGCCTGCGCGGCGAACACCGTGTCGCGCTTCGCAAGCCAGTCGCCCATCGCTGCCAGCGGCATGCCGGGCACCGCGGCCGTCGCCGCGAGCGCGACCCATGCGTCGCGATGCGCCGCGAGCTCACGCTCGCGCTCGTCCAGCGCGGCTTGCCTGCGCGCCACACCGGCATGCGCGGATTCAACCTGCTGACGCAGCGACTGCAACGTCGCCGCCGCCTGCGTCGCGCCGAGCTGCGCATCGACGAGTTCGTCCGCCAGGCGAATCGCGTCGTCGACCGCAGGTGCGCCCGTGACGAGATCGACCGCGCCGCTGCGGATATCGCCCCACGCGCCGTCGCGCCGCGCCCGCGCCGCCAGCACGTCGGCGGTCGTGACGACCTTGTGGTTCTCCGCGAAGTGCTTCTCCTGCAGTTCGAGGCGCTCGAGTTCTTCGAGCGCGCCGTCCCGCGCGTCGCGTGCGGCAGCGGCCGTGCTCGCGCGTTCGCTGTCTTCCTTCAGCAGCGCGCCGAGCCGCGCCGCCGACGGCACGTCGAGCGCACGCAGCGTGTCGACCGGCATGCGCCACTGGCCGAGTGCATCGAGTGCACCGGACAGCGTGCGTTCGGCAGCGGCGATTTCATGTTCGAGTGCCTGCTCGCGCTGGCCGCTGTTGCGAAAGCCCTGCGCGTCGGCCAGCGCCGCACGCAGCGCTTCCGGCACATCGACGGTCGACAGGCGCGCCTGTTGTTCCTGCACCTGCGCAAGCTCGCGCGTGCGCTCGTCGAGCGATTCGCGCGCGCCGGCCAGCGCCTGGTGCAGCGCGCCGTGTTCACGCAACAGGTTTGCAACGGTCTTCAGCGACAGTGCCGTCGGCAGCGACGCGCGCAGCGACGCTTCGTCCGTCGGCCAGCCGAGCTGGCCGGCCGCTGCAAATGCGGCGGACAGGTGACGCTCGACATCCGCGCCGAGCAGCAGCAGATCCTGCGCGTGATTCATGCACGTGCCGCGCAGCCGATCAAGCGCTTCGATGTCGGCTTCGAGCGCCAGCGTGTCGGCGTCGGCGTCGATCGCATCGCGCGCCTGCCGTTTCGCGAGCAGGTCGGCACGCCGCTCCTCGAGCACCTTCTGTTCGGCCGCAAGATCGCCCTGCGCTTTCAGCAGATCCGCATACGCGGTGGGCGGCAACTCGACGACCGCGCCCAGTTCCGCCAGCGCCGCGTCCTTGACCGTCAGTTCCTTGAGATACGGTGCCAGCCGTCGCACGCGTTCCAGCTTCGAGCGCAGCGCTTCGAGCCGGCGCTGTTCCGCGCGTGCCTGCTCGATCTGCTGTTCGACCGCCTCGCGCGCGTCCTTCCGATCGACCCAGTCGCGCGTGCGCACCTGGACCGTCTTCAGTTCGGTCACGGCTTCGTTGAACGACGTTTCGGCGAGCGCAAACGCGCTGCCGCTGCGACGCGGCGCCCACAGCTCGACCGAACGCGCATCAAGTTCTTCCCGCACCGGCCCGAGACTGCCGACGCCGGCAGCCGATTCGAACAGCACCTGGCCGAGCTTGTCGGATGCGTCGAGAATGCTCCGGCCGCCGTCGACCAGACGCCCGTGATCGAGCCCGAACATCTGCTCGAAGAATTCACGCGTGGCGCCGTCGAGGACGGCGGCCAGAAAGTCGTCGGGCAGCTTGTCGTCGGCGGGCGTGCGCAACGGGCTGCGCCCGCGCGCACGGTGGAACGCGAGTTCGCCCGTGCCGCTCTCGAGCACGCCGCCGATCCGCAGTTCGGGCGTGCTGTGCAGGAAATCGAGCGGCGTCTGCAGCTTCATCCCGAACAGCAACTCCGACACGGCCGTGCGGATCGTCGACTTGCCGGCCTCGTTCGGCCCCACGATCACATGGAAATCCTCGCCGGCCGACGGGAACCGCAGCGTCTCGTCGGTGAACTTGCCGTACTTGATCAGATCGAGCTGGTTGATCCGCATCGCTTACTCCCCCCTCGCCAGACGCGCGAGCAACGCCGGCCCGACCTGTTCGACGAGTGCCGTGAGCTCGCCCGCACGCGCCATCGCCAACAACGGCACTTCTTCCTTCACGTCGCTGCGCACCTTGCCGACGAACGGCTTCAGGTCGCGTTCGAGCAGTTCGAGGAAATCCGGATCGCGCGCGGCGTCGGCCAGGATCTGCTTCAGGTCCTCCAGCGCTTCAAGCTGCTCGCTTTCGCCCGGCTGATGATCGGCCGCGGACGTCGCGAGCCGGACCTTCTCGAGCCACAGCCGCTCGTTGCCAATGATGCCGATCTGGTTCAGCACCTCCGCGCGCAACTGCGGCGCGCGGCCGAAAAAGAGGCCATGCGCGGGCGTACGCCCGGTGACCGTCACGCGCACCGCGCGCGGCACATGGCCGTCGACGGTCAGCAGCGCTTCCAGCGACTGGCCGATCTTTCTCGACAGGTCGGCAACCGTCAAGCAATCGGACGCGTCGACCGACACGGCTTCCCAGCGCAGCACGTCGAGATACAGGCGCTCGACCTGCGTGCGGCCCTGCTCGACCGTCACGAGCACCGCGCCGCGGCGGCCCGTCTCGCGGATATGGCGCCCCTGCAGGTTGCCGGGAAACACCACCGTGGACGACCCCGACCATTGCTGGAATTCGTGCACGTGGCCGAGCGCCCAGTAGTCGTAGCCTTTCGCGTGGAGTTCGGCCAGCGTGCACGGCGCATAGTTCGCGTGCACCGTATTGCCTTCGAGCGCCGTGTGCAGCACGCCGATGTTGTAGTAACCGGGCACCGGGTCCGGATAGCCGATCGCGAGATTGTCGACGACAGCCTTGTCCTTGAAGCTCTGGCCGTGCAGCGCAACGTCGAATTCGGGCAGCTTGTGGGTTTCCGCCTTGCGGTGGCCGAACACGGTGACGTTGTCGGGCAGCGTCAGCTTCTTCGTCATCTCGCTTTCGGCATCGTGGTTGCCGCCGAGGACGAACGCGCGGATGCCGGCCTTGCGCAAGCGCCCCATCTGCTGGCCGAAGAAGATGCCCGTGTTGTGGTCCTTCCAGTCGCCGTCGTACAGGTCGCCGGCGATCACGAGGAACGCGACTTCCTCTTCGATCGCACGATCCACGAGCTGCCGCAGCGCCTCGCGCGACGCGTTGCGCAACTGCGCGGCCGGCGCGTCGGGATACGCGCTCAGGCCGTGCAACGGGCTGTCAAGGTGTATGTCTGCCGCGTGGATGAACTTCACGAAGATTCCTCTGTTTCATGACGATGGGGCCTGCGATCGCCGTGCGATACCACCAGCCAGGCCATCAGTCGCAATCCTGGTAGCCGCCGAATTCGCCGCAATGGATGCAGCGAAACATATACGCTGTCGGCGAGCCGTCCTTGTCGAGCGCGGCGAAGAAGCGCTCCCACTCGGTGCCCTCGTCGAGTCCGGTCGATTCCCGAATCGACGCAACGGCCTGCGGGCCGAGCGCGCTCAGTTCGCCGGCGCCCGCACGACCGATGAACTGCGCGCCATCGCCGCAATGCGTCCACCACCGCTCCTGCTGCCAGCCCTGAAAGCCCGGCGTGCGGCAGGCGATTTCGTCGACAACCGCGTCGGGCACTTCGTCCCATTCGCCGCCGCCAATGCCATACGTGTCGGTAAAAGCTGCATCGAGCCGCGCGTGCGCCGCACCGTCGGCGATGCACCACGGGCAGATGCATTGCTCATACTCGTCGAGCGCATACACGGGGCCGGTGTACACGTAACCGCGTACATCGCCGCAACATGCGCAGCGCGCATCCGAGCGAATCACGCTGCCCGTTGCGAGCGGGTCGGGATGGTACCTGAAAGCGGGTAGCGACACGATGTTCTCCGTCGGACCGGATGGCCGGCAAGCTCACGATACGAATTCGAACGGCCATTGTGCCGCAGCCCGGCCACGTTACCGCGGAACCTCGGCCTCGACAAACGTGCCGTTCGCGAAACGATAGACGCGATGCGTTGCACCGCCATGCGCGAGATATTCCCACCGGATGTCGACGCTGGCCGGGTCGTCGCGCCACGCGATCGCCAGGTAGGGTGATTGCGCGCCACCATCGGTTTCGAGCGAAACGGAGTCGACGCAGCTTTGAACCGGCAGCGAGAACCGCGGCACGGCACGGGCACCGCGCAGTTCCAGCACGTACAGCGCCCCTTCTTCGCCCGCGCCGCAATATCCGGTCGGGCGGCTGTTCGACGATCGGTTGACGACGACCAGCAGATAGTCGTTGCCGTCGATCCGTTTCGAACGGTCCGACGGGAACGCGACGCTCGATGCATCAGCCAATATGCGGCGGAGCGCGGCCGGCACGATCAGTGCCGATTTCTTGTGGCGGGCTGTATCGACGTCGAACAACCTCGGACTCGCCCATACGATCTCGTGACCGTTGGCGAGCCGCACCGATTCAGGTGCCGGCGTTTCGGCGAAGGCAACGGCGGCATTCGAGACCAGCAACGCCAGTGCCGCCAGTTTCAACGCAATCGATTTCGTCGGGCTGATTCGTGTCCGCATGAATCGCGCAGGATTGTCGTGAAGTTCATCGTATGCGTCGGCCCGCCGTACGGGCAGGCCCATTTCAGGATCGCCTCGCGTGCATCGTTCGTCACGACGCACGCGGCCAATCCACGACGTGCCGTCACTCGCCGCGCGGTACCGGCGGCGGTGCATAGCCGTTGTCATTGCCGGGGAACGGATTCGCGTTGCGGCGCAGCGCTTCCTCGTCGTTCCCCTTCTGCGCGAACACCGCGACGCCGATCACGCCGACGTTCGCGGCATCGCCGTACTTCGAGTTCGCGACATAGCTGTCGGGTACCGCCGCGAAGCGGAACGCGGCGACTTCGTCGCGGCTCTTGCGGAAACCTTCGATCGTCAGCGTGCGGCCCGGATACAGCACGTAGCCGCCGTTCGTATAGCTGCCCGGCCGCCCCGACAGCACGTCGAGCCCGTCGACGCTCGACACGACCTCGAACGTACGGCGCCCCTGGTTGCGCAGCACGATCACGTAGCGCGAACCTTCGACGCCCGCCATGTGCCAGCGGCCGTCGCTGCGCGCGAGACGCAGCGGCGCGCCCTTTTCGTCCGTGAACGACAGCGCGATGTCGCCGTTGGCGAGCGCGACGCGGGTCGGCAACCGGCGAACCTGGGACGCAGGCAGGTGCCCGGGCAATGCATCGTTGTAGTAGACCGACGCGAGATCCGTCGGCTTCGCCGGATCCGCGCGTTCGAAATCAACCTGGCGGGTTTCGGATCGCACCGACTCACCCCACGCCGTGCCGAGCCCTCGGCGTTCACTGGCGTCCGGTGCGGCGGCGGACGCGCCAGTGCTGGCGGACGGTGGGGGCGGGGGCGGCGCCGCGCAGGCGGCCAGCCAGAGTGCGCAGGCGAGCGCGAGAAGACGGAACAGGATGGTCATGACGTGATGCCTCGGAATGTTATCGGGCCGCGCCGGGCTGGCCGGAACGGCGTTTTGGTGTCGTCTGTCGTCACGATGTCGATCGGACATGCTGGCCCGTATCGGCCGGCGCCGCGATCGCGGCGGCCCGGCAATCGGGAGCCCCACTATTTAAGCATGGCGGGCGGGCAATGGGCAGGGGGCAGAAAGTGCGCTCGCCGCCCGTTGCGGGCCCGTGCCGGCGTGCATCAGGCAAGGCGCCCGCGCGCGTCGCGTCGCCGGATCGGTGGCGAACGTCGACGCATTCGACGCATCCCCGTATCGAGGATGGGATGAACGGCGCGCCGCGCGCGCCAATAGAAACGGCCCGGCCCGCATCGAAGCGGGCCGGGCCGTGTCGGGAAGCGTGATGCTTACAGCGCGCCGCCTTGCGCCGACGCCGAACCCTTCACGCCGACCGATGCGCCGCCCTGCACCGAGTTCGTCGCGCCTTCGAGCGCCTCACCGGCCTTCGCCTTCGCGCCGCCGGCAACGTCGCCCGCCGTCGACACCGCGCCTTGCGCGTGGCTCTTTGCCGTGCCTGCGACGTGCTTCACGTGCGCTTTCGTCGAGTGGACGGCCGATGCCGCGGCATCCTTCGCCGTGCCCGCTGCCGAACCGACCGCCTGCGTCGCGCCACCGACCGCGTTGCCGGCTGCCGAGCCGACACCGCCGACCGTCTTGCCGACGCCGTTCAGCGCGCCGCCAACAACATTGCCCGCGCCCGAACCCGAGCCTGCCGCATTCGCGCCGGCGCCAGCCTGCACGCCCACGCCGCCGCCGAGCAGCGGCGTCTGAACCTGCGCGCCGACACCTGCGGAACCCTGGGCACCGGTCTGGGCCGTCTGTGCGAACGCAGCCGAAGTCGCCATCGCCGTCAGTGCAGCACCCACCAGAATCGTACGAATCTTGTTCATGGTCATTCTCCCCAAAGACGTTGTTGCTGCGGGCCGCCTTCGTGCGGCTTGTCGCATGCCTCGCCGCGACGTGCGGCAGGTGGAGCTAATGTAGCGGCGCGAACGCGCAAATCGATTGATTTGCGGGGACTGTTACTTCAGTTGCAAATGCTGACGATTGACTCACATAGTTTGACAATCGCGGGATTGCGGCGGGATGAATCGCATATTTGCCGGTGAGCGGGCGTGAATCCGGTGACATGCGGTACAGGTCGCCCCGGGATGGCGATGCGGCCGCTCGACATACATCGTCGTCGGCCTGCCTGTTCGAAAGCCCGCGCCTTTGGCGAGCTTCCGTCTTTCCGATTCAGCTCAGCTGCTTCTGCCTGCATGTTGCCGACGCGACCCGGTTTCCGTTGCTCCACGCCACTTCCCCCCAGACAAGTGCGCATCGGCCGCCCCGAGCCCCAGTTGCTCCGCAGCCAGCTTGGCGGCACGTATCGCATCGTCAAAGTTCTGCTCGGTTGCGACGTGGGCACGGTCGACGTTCACGACCCAGCTGTCAAACATGTAACGCCATCGAATTCTGCGTTCCTCGAGCAGCACAGAAAACCAACGCCAGATTGACGCATCTTCAGCATTGGCCGCCACCGCAGCATCGAAGCGAACTCGTTCCATCGCGCCCATATTCGTCATCCCGGATCCGCACATCACCAGCAAGCAGGCCTCGCAAAAATTCCGTTACGCCAGTTGCGCCGCCAGTTCAGGGATCTCCGAGAACAGATCGCCGACGAGGCCGTAGTCGGCCACGCTGAAGATCGGTGCTTCCGGATCCTTGTTGATCGCGACGATCACCTTCGAATCCTTCATCCCGGCCAGGTGCTGAATGGCACCCGAGATGCCGACCGCGACGTACAGCTGCGGTGCGACGATCTTGCCGGTCTGGCCGACCTGGTAGTCGTTCGGCACGTAGCCGGCGTCGACTGCCGCGCGCGAGGCGCCCAGAGCAGCCGACAGCTTGTCCGCCAGCGGCTCCAGCACCAACGCGAAGTTCTCGCCGCTGCCCAGGCCACGGCCGCCCGACACGATGATCTTCGCGCTGGTGAGCTCAGGACGGTCCAGCTTCGTCACTTCACGGCTCACGAACTGCGACTTGCCGGCATCGGCTGCCGCTTCGATCTTCTCGACCGCTGCGCTGCCGCCTTCGGCCGCCACCGGATCGAAACCCGTCGCACGCACCGTGATGACCTTGATCGGATCGCTCGACTGCACCGTCGCGATCGCGTTGCCCGCGTAGATCGGGCGCTCGAACGTATCGGCCGACACCACCGCCGTGATCTCGGAGATCTGTGCGACGTCCAGCTTCGCGGCAATGCGCGGCGCAATGTTCTTGCCGTAGGCCGTAGCCGGCACAACGATGTGCGAGTAGCCGATCGCGACGCTCATCACCGTCGCTTCGACGTTCTCGGCCAAACCGTCCGCCAGCTGCGGCGCATCGGCCAGCAGCACCTTCGACACACCGGCGATCTTCGCCGCCGCGTCGGCTGCGCCTTGCGCGTTGTGGCCCGCGACCAGCACGTGGATATCGCCGCCGACGAATTTGCCAACCTCGGCTGCCGCCGCCACCGTGTTCAGCGTCGCGGCCTTGATCGACGCGTTGCCCCCCAAGGGGGCTTCCTTCAGGGCGTCGTACTCTGCAATCACCAGAATCGTCATTTCTTTCCGCTCCCTCTTACAGCACCTTGGCTTCGGTCTTCAGCTTCTCGACCAGCGTCTTCACGTCCGGCACCTTCACGCCGGCTGCGCGCTTCGGCGGCTCG